>DASZEI010000071.1:0-6524 GCA_035940975.1 Jatrophihabitans sp.
TTGTTGGCGATCATCCCGCCGAGGGTGCAGCGGGCCTGGGTCGAGGGGTCCGGGCCGAACCGCAGCCGGTGCACGGCCGCGGCCCGTTGCAGCTCGGACAGGATCAGGCCGGGCTCGACGGTAGCGGTGCGGGCCTCGGGGTCCAGCGCGATCAGCCGGTTGAGGTGCCGGGAGAAGTCCAGCACGATGCCGGCCCCGACGGCGTTGCCGGCGCAGGAGGTGCCGCCACCGCGGGCGGTCAGCGGCGTCCCGGTGTGCCGGGCCACCTGCAGCGCCAGCGCCACCTCGTCGGCATGCCGCGGGAACGCCACCACCTGCGGGACCACCCGGTAGTTGGAGGCGTCGGTGGAGTACTCGGCGCGTCGCCGGCTCCCCGCGTCGACCTCGGCGACGCCGGCCCGGCGCAGCTCGGCCGCCAGCGTCTCGGGGTTCACACCGTCAATCTTGTCAGCCGGTGGCCCGAGGGTCGTCGGGCGCGCTCGGCACGGTGGCCCGAGGGTCGTCGGGCGCGCTCGGCACGGCGGCCCGAGGGTCGTCGGGCGCGCTCGGCGCGGCGCCCTGACCTCACCGGCGGTACTCGCGCGGGTCGGTGGCCAGCATGGTGGCCGAGACGTTGGTCTGGTTGAAGCCCTTGAAGCCGGCCCGGCGCGCCAGGTTCTCCAGGTGCGAGCCGGCAGCACCGGCTTCGGCGATCTCGGCCGCTCGCCGCGGGTCGAGCTGCCCGGCGGCCACCAGCGCGGCCAGCCGGGACGCCGGCACCGCCCACCAGTCCGCCTCGGTGAACGCCTGTCGCAGGTAGGAGTAGTCGGAGAAGGGCCGCATCGACGGCTGGCCCAGCTCGGCCAGCGACGCGGTCAGCTCGTCGAAGGAGAACTGGCCCTCCAGGTGGTGCATGCCCGCCGCCAGCAGTGATTCGCCGTGCAGCGCGCACCACATCCCCACCGTGCCGTACCGGCCGGTCTCGACCAGCTCGGCGTGCGCGAAGTCCAGGTCGACCTCCGAGGCGGTCAGGTCCACGTCGGCGAAGATCACCCCGCCGCTGCCGGGGTGTTCCAGCACCTGGGCGCCCCAGCCGGCCTGCGCCCCGGCGTAGAAGCGCTCCCGCGGCTGGAAGCCCAGCACGGTCAGGAACCCGATCAGCGCGGCGAAGGCAGCCCGGGACGAGCGGAAGGTGTGGTGGTCGTTGTTGCCCCAGCCGAGCCCGAGCCGGTCCTGCCGGGCGTGCTGCAGGGCGCCGGCGGTGTTGTGCCGCTGCCAGTAGGCGCGCTCCTGCTGCAGGAAGTAGGACGCCGCCAGGTCCGGCCCGACCAGCTCGACGGCGGCTCGGGCGGCCGGCAGCTGGGCGCGCACCCCGGCCGCGCCGGTCAGCGTCCGGGGCCGCTCGGCGAGCAGTTGCCAGGCCTGGTTGGCGGCCCGCGCCTGGTCGGCGGAGAAGGTCTGCGGCGTGGTGCCGGCTGCCCACGAGCGCCGTTCCACGCCGGCCAGCAGCACCCCGTTCTGCTCGCCGAGCAGCACCCGGCGGTAGCCGGCCAGCGGGGAGCCCTGCAGCCGAGCGGCGGCGCCGTTGCCGGTGACCCGGGCGTAACTGGTGGCAGCGGCGGCGATGTCGTCGGTGCGCAGCGCCAGCTCGTAGTGCTCGGCGGGGAGCACGGCGGGCAGCTGCGCTCCGGGATGCCGCCAGAGGCCCGCCTGCTCGGTGGGCCGGTAGCCGACGGCGGCCAGCTCGTCGACCGTCACCGGGCCGGCGACCGAGTCCAGCCAGTCCTGCAGCCGGGTGGCGGTCTGGCCGGCCAGCCGGCCGGCGAACCCGGCCAGCTCCGCGCTCTTGCCGATCGCCTCGGCCACCAGCCCGTCCACCAGGGCTTCGGCTCGCGGATGCAACTGCCAGTCGTAGGAGGTCATGCTGCCATTCTCGTGGGCCCCCGGGCCAGCCACCAAAGTGAGCAGTACGAATTCTTCTGACCTTGAGCATAAGCTGCACTGATGCTTCCTCCGCACCAGCTGCATACCCTGCGCACGGTGTTGGCCACCGGCTCGTACGCCGCCGCGGCCGCCGAACTGCGCTACACCGCGTCCGCCGTCTCCCAGCAGATGTCGGCGCTGGAACGGGCCACCGGCCTGGTGCTGTTCGAGCGCAGCGCGCACAGCATCCGGGCGACCCCACACGCCGAGCTGCTGGCCGAGCGAGCTGCCGAGGTGCTGGCAATGCTGGACGGGCTGGACCGGGAGGTGGCCACCATCGCCCGGGGCGAGGCCGGCCGGCTGCGGATCGGCAGCTTCCCGACCGCCTCGGCCCGGCTGCTGCCGGCGGCGCTGGCCACCCTGCGCCAGCAGCGGCCGGGCGTCGAGATCGAGGTGGACGAGGGTGAGCTGGACCAGCTGCTGCCCCGGTTGCTGTCCGGCGAGCTGGACCTGGCGCTGGCCTACCGCTACGACACGGTGCCGGCCGGCTGGCCGGCCCGGCTGATCGAGACCGAGCTGCTGCGCGAGCCGCTGTCGTTGCTGCTGCCGGCCGACCACCGGCTGGCCGGCGCCGGCCCGCTGCGGCTGGCGGCGCTGGCGGCCGAGCGCTGGGTGGCGCCGTTGGCCGACTCCCCCGGCGCCCTGAACCTGGACCGGCTGGCGGCCCGGGCCGGATTCGTGCCTCGGGTCAGCTTTCGCAGCAACGACTACTCGGTGGTCCGGGGCCTGGTCGGGGCGGGGCTCGGGGTGGCGCTGGTTCCCGGGCTCGGGATCAGCGACACCGCCGGCGTGCTGGCCGTCCCGTTGCTGGGCCGCCAGCCCCGGCGGGCGGTGCTGGCGCTGCACCGGCCGACCGAATGGCCGATGGCCAGCTCGCTGATCGCTGCCGCCCTGACTGCCATCCGGGCCACCGGGCCTACCTGAGCCGGGCGTCAGCTGCTGAAGCAGGCCGGCGGCGCTGTGCCGTCCAGGCCCAGTGCCACCGCCGCCCGGGCCGCGACCGGCCCCACCAGGTTGCCGGTGCCGTTGTAACCACCGCAGGCGATGACCCCGGGACGGGCCTCGGTCACCAGCGGGCGGGCGTCCGGGGTGTAGCCGACCGAGGCCGCCCACCGGTGGCTGACCCGCACCGGACCGCCGGCGAAGCGGGGCGCCACCTGCTCGATCCAGGCCTGCACCCCGGCGCTCGGCTCCGCCTGCGGCGTCCATTCCTGCTCGACGAACCGGTCCCGGCCGCCGCCTACGAACAGCCGGCCGGCCTCGTCCTGCTGGGCGTAGTCATAGCCCCACCGGCCGTACACCGGGCACGGCAACCGGCCCGGCCGGACCGGTTCGGTGGCCAGCATCTGCAGCCGCGCGGTCCGCACCCGGCCGGCGAGCTCGGGCAGCAGCAGCTCCAGCCTGCCGTCGACGGCGACCACCACCAGCCCGGCCGAGACCGTGCCGCCGGCGCCGCTTACCCGGCCGGGGCCGATCTCGGTGACCGGGCTGTTCTCGAACAGCCGGGCCTGGCCGGAGTACAGGGTGGCCAGGCCCAGTGCCCGGCGGGCCGGGTTCATCGCCGCGTCGTCGGGCAGGAACAGCCCGCTGCCCAGCTTGCCGTCGTAGCGGCGCACCGCGATGCCGTGCCGGCTCAGCGCCTGGTACTGCTCGTCGCAGTCGGCCAGCTCCGCCTTCCGGTCGGCCTCCTCGAGCTCGTCCGCCGGCTCGCCCGGCAGCCCGGCGATCCGCAGCGAGCCGACCCGCCGCACCACGCCCGGGGCGAGCAGCCGGGCCAGCTCGGCCAGTTCGGCCAGGGTCTGGCGGTACAGCTCGAGCGCGGCGGCCAGTCCCCAGCCGGCTTCGGCCAGATGGATGCCGATGGCCGGGCCGCCGAGCAGGAACCCGCCGTTGCGCCCGGCCGCGCCCGCCGCCACCCGGCCGGCGTCCAGGCCGACCACTGACAGCCCGCGCCGCAGCACCTCACCGACCGCGGCCAGCCCGCTGCCGCCCAGCCCCACCACGCAGACGTCGGCCCGCAGGTCCTCGGTCAGCGCCGGCAGCCCGGACCAGCCGGCGACGGCGGGGTCGGCGTCCCAGCCGACCTCGCTCACCGGCCACTGACCAGCCGGCTCCATGGGATCGGGGATGGTCACAGCACCTTGGACAGGAACGCCTTGGTCCGCTCGTGCTGCGGATTGGCCAGCACCTCGCGCGGCTTGCCGGACTCGACCACCACCCCGCCGTCCATGAACACCAGCGCGTCCGCCACCTCGCGGGCGAAGCCCATCTCGTGGGTGACCACGATCATGGTCATGCCCCGGCTGGCCAGTGCCTTCATCACGTCCAGCACCTCGCCGACCAGTTCCGGGTCCAGCGCCGAGGTGGGCTCGTCGAAGAGCATGAGCTTGGGATCCATCGCCAGCGCCCTGGCGATCGCGACCCGCTGCTGCTGGCCGCCGGACAGCTGCGCCGGATAGGCCTTGGCCTTCTCGCCGAGCCCGACCTGGTCCAGCAACTCCCGGGCCCGCTCGGTCGCGGCGGCCTTCTTCTGCTTCTTGACGCGGATCGGGGCCTCGGTGATGTTCTCCAGTGCGGTCAGGTGCGGGAACAGGTTGAACCTCTGGAACACCATCCCGATGTCGCGGCGCTGGCGGGCGGCGTCCTTGGCCGGCATCTCGTGCAGCTTGCCGCCCCGCTCGTGGTAGCCGACCAGCTCGCCGTCGACCCAGAGCCGGCCGGCGGTGACCTGCTCCAGGTGGTTGATGCAGCGCAGGAAGGTGGACTTTCCCGAACCGGACGGCCCGACCAGGCACATCACCTCACCGCGCTCGACGGTCAGCGAGATGCCCTTGAGCACCTGCAGCGCGCCGAAGTTCTTGCACACCAGCTCGCTGCGCACCATCGGCTGGCTCATCAGATGAGCCCCTTCTGGTTGCCGGCCGCCTGGGCATTGGCCAGCGCCTGCAACTGCCTGGCCGACATCTTGCGCGAGGCCCCCCGGGCGAAGTACCGCTCCAGGTAGAACTGCCCGACCATCAGGACGGAGGTGAAGAACAGGTACCAGGCCGAGGCCACCAGCAGCATCGGGATCGGGTTGAAGGTCTCCACCGCCAGGTCCCGGGTCCGGCTGTAGAGCTCGGAGGTCAGGGGCACCGCGGTCACCAGCGACGTGGTCTTGAGCATCGAGATCAGCTCGTTGCCGGTCGGCGGGATGATCACCCGCATCGCCTGCGGCAGCACGATCCGCCGCATCGTCTGGCCCCACGACATGCCCAGCGCCCGAGCCGCCTCGTCCTGCCCCTCGTCCACGCTGGTGAGCCCGGCCCGGACGATCTCGGCCATGTAGGCCGACTCGTTCAGCGCCAGCCCGAGCACCGCCAGCCAGTAGACGGTGACGAGGTTCTGGGTGTTGATGTGGGCGAACTGGTGCACGAACGGGATGCCCAGGTCGATCTGCTTGTAGATCACCACGATCAGGCCCCAGAACACCAGCTGCACGTAGATCGGGGTACCTCGGAAGAACCAGAGCCAGCCGAAACTCACCCACTTCAGGATCGGGTTCGGCGACAGCCGCATCACCGCCAGCACCACCCCGAGCACGATCCCGAAGATCATCGCCAGGACCGTCAGTGACAGCGTCACCGCCGCCGCCCGGCTGACCCGCTCGTCGAACAGGTAGCGCCCGAAGGTCGACCAGTCGTAGGCGGGGTTGGTAGCCACGCCGTAGAGGAACAGGCCCAGCCCGGCCACCACCAGCGCCGCCATGATCCAGCGGCCGGGTCGCCGCAGCGGCACCGCCTGGATCAGCTCGGGGCTGCCCGCCACCGCGCCACCGCCCGCCACCGCGCCACCGCCGGCATCCTCACCGGTGCCGGCCTCCTCACCGGTCCCAGGGTGCGAGACGGCCATGGCTCAGCTCTGCGCGCCGTTGACGGTGGCCTGGGTGATGCCGCCGGCACCGACTCCCCACTTGTCCAGGATCTGCTTGTAGGTGCCGTCGTCGATCATCGACTGCAGCCCCTTCTGCATCGCCTGCTTGAGGGTGCCGGCGTCCTTGGCGACCACGAAGCCGTACGGCGCCGCGCCGTAGATCTCACCGGCGAGTTGCAGCTTGCCGTTGGACTGCTTGACGGCGTACTGGGTGATCGGCGAGTCGGCGTCCAGCGCGTCGGCCTGGCCGAGGATGACCGACTGGTTCACCTGGTCCTGGCTGTCGATCTTGATGATCGTGATCGGCTTCTTGCCGGCCGCCGTGCAGGCCTTGCTCTTGGCCGGCAGGTCATCGGTCTCTTCGGTGGTGCCGGTCTGCACGGCGACCTTCAGGCCGCAGGCGTTGTCCGGGTCGACGGTCTTGCCGGCCGGGGCGGCCCACTGGATGCCGGCGTTGTAGTAGTTGACGAAGTCGACCTGGGCCTCGCGGGTCTTGTTGTCGGTGAACGAGGACATCCCGAGGTTGAACTTGCCGCCCTTGACCGAGGGAATGATGTTGTCGAAGCCCGACTCCTGCAAGGTGGCCGTGACGCCGAGCTTGGTGGCCAGCGCGTTGAGCAGGTCGACCTCCCAGCCGACGATCTTGCCGG
>DASZEI010000072.1:0-16737 GCA_035940975.1 Jatrophihabitans sp.
CTGATCGAGGCCAGCCTCGACCTGGCCGCGGTCCGGGCCATCGCCGGGTCCGCGCCGGAGCTGACCGCCCCGGCCTGGGACCCGGCCGCGGAGGTCGAGCGGGTCGGCGGCGGGGTGCCGGTCGCGGTGGCCGCCGGGCCCGCGTTCACCTTCAGCTACGCCGAGACCGCCGAGCTGCTGGCGGCGGCCGGGGCCGAGGTGCTGCCGTTCGACCCGACCCGGGACGCCACGCTGCCCAGCGGCAGCCGGGGCGTGGTGATCGGCGGCGGCTTTCCCGAGGTGCATGCCGAGGCGCTGTCGGACAATGCCGGCCTGCGCGCGGACCTGGCGGCCTTCGACGGGCCGATCGCGGCCGAGTGCGCCGGGCTGCTGTACCTGGCCACCGAGCTGGACGGCAAGCCGATGGTCGGCCGGATCCAGGCCCGGGCCCGGATGACCGGCAAGCTCACCCTCGGCTACCGGGAGGCGGTCGCCGAAGCGGATTCCCCGCTCGCCCGGGCCGGCGAGCGGGTGCACGGCCACGAGTTCCACCGCACCGTCACCGATCCGGCGCACGGCGAGGTGGCCGCCTGGCGCTACGCCGGCGACCAGGGTGGCAGTCGGCAGGGCTTCAGCACGGGTGGCATCCACGCCTCCTACCTGCATACCCACTGGGCCGGCCAGCCCTCGGCCGCCCAGCGGTTCGTCGAGGCCTGCCGGTGAGCGGGCCCCGGTCCTCGCCGTCCCTTCCGGTGCTGGACGCCGAGCCGATGCTGGTCGCCGGGATGGGCGCCAGTTACGGGGTGTCGGTCGAGGAGGTCCGGGCGCTGCTCGACATCGCGTTGGACCAGGTGGGCCTGGACTCCTCGGCGGTCACCGCGATCGCGACCGTGGACTCCAAGGCCCGCGAGCAGGGCCTGGTAGAGCTCGCCGCCGCGCTGAAGGTGCCGCTGGTGCTGCACTCGGCACCGGAGCTGGCCAGGGTGGCGGTGCCGCACCCCAGCCCGGTGGTCGACGCGACGCTGTCGACGCCCAGCGTGGCCGAGGCAGCCGCCCTGCTCGGGGTGCCTGGCTGGCGGACCGCGCATCCCGCGGCGGCGGTCGAGCTGCTGGTCGGCAAGACCGCGAGCCCCCGGGCCACAGTGGCGATCGCCAGGCACTGGCTGGCCGATCTGCGACACCACGGCGATGCGGAGCTGACTCCCGGCGTGCTCGACTTCGCCGTCAACGTCTGCACCGAGCCGATGCCGGCCTGGCTGAGCGAGGCGATCACCGCCGCCTGCGGCCAGCTGGCCCGCTACCCGGATCCGCGGGCCGCGACCGCGGCGGTCGCCGCCCGGCATCACCGGCCGGTCTCCGAGGTGCTGCTGACGGCCGGTGCGTCCGAGGCGTTCACCCTGCTGGCACAAGCCTTTCCTCCCGGCCGGGCCGCCATCGTGCATCCCCAGTTCACCGAACCCGAAGTCGCGCTGCGGGCGGCCGGCTGGCGGATCGACCGGGTGCTGGCAGACCCGGCGGACGGCTGGGCGCTGGATCCGGACCGGATCTCGGACGGCGCCGGCCTGGTGGTGATCGGCAACCCCACCAACCCGACCGGCACCCTGCACCCGAAGCAGGTACTGCTCGCGCTGCGCCGGCCGGGCCGGCTGGTGGTCGTCGACGAGGCGTTCCTGGACGCGGTGCCTGGCGAGCCGGAAAGCCTTGCCGCTGAAGGGGATCTGACCGGCATCGTGGTGGTGCGCTCGCTGACCAAGACCTGGGGGTTGGCCGGCCTGCGGATCGGCTACCTGCTCGGCGATGCAGGCGCGGTGGCCGCCGCCGCCACGGTGCAACCGCACTGGTCGGTCTCCGGCCCGGCGCTGGCCGCCGCCGAGGCCTGCCTGGCAGCCGCGGCGCAACCGGAGGCGCACCGCCGCGCGGTGGCGGTCACCGCGCAGCGCCGAGCGCTGGTCACGGAGCTGGCGGCGCGCGGCTTCGAGGTCTCCGCCGATGGGTCCGGACCGTTCCTGCTGGCCCGGCATCCGGCCCGGCCCGGCCTGCACGCCGAGCTGCGGGCGCACGGCATCGCGGTGCGCCGCGCGGACACCTTTCCGGGCCTGGGGCCGGGCTGGGTCCGGATCGCCGTCCGTGACCAGGCAGCCACCGAACCGCTGCTGGCCGCCTTGGACGAAGGCTCGTAGGGTTGGCTGGTGGCGGAAGGGGTTGCGTCATGTCGAGCGAGCAGATTCGAGCCGCGGTCACGGCCTTCTTCGAGCAGGTGTGGAACGAGGGCAAGGTCGAGCGGGCCTCGGCGTTCCTGGCCCCGACCTTCGTCAGCCACAACGGCTTCGGAGTGGAGGTCCTGGGCCCGCAGGACTACGGGCAGTCGGTCAGCGGCCTGCGTGCCGCCTTTCCGGACTTCCACACCACCATCGAGGATGTGATCGTCGAGGGGGATCGGGTGGTGGTACGGGGAACTGACCGGGGCACCCACTCGGCGGAGTTCATGGGGCATCCGGCCACCGGCCGTGCGGTTGTCAACACCTGGATCGAGATCTTCCGGCTGCAGGACGGTAAGGCGGTGGAGGGCTGGGTCGAAGCCGACACCAAGCGCTTCGAGGAGCAGCTGAGTCAACGCCCGACCGGTTGAGTTCGCCCACATCCCGACCGAGCCCACATCCCGACCGAGCCCACATCCCGACCGAGCCCACCCCCCGACCGAGCCAACCTGCGACCGGCCCGCCGGCCGACCGGCGACCGGCCAGCCGCGCTCACTCCAGCTGGTAGACCCGGTCCTTGAGCTCGGCGATCCGCTGGTAGTCCCGCCGCAGGTCATCGGTCGAATCGGCGGCCAGGAACGCCTTCAGGGTGCTGGACAGCAGGTCGACGGTCGGCCGCATCCGCCAGCCCGGCCGGAGCTTGACGATCAGCTCCCGCACGGTCGGCAACGCCTCGATCTCGGCGACCACGTCCTGGTGGACGCCGCGCACCATGCCCCCGACTTCGGTGGGGGTGTTGCAGACCCAGGCCTGGTGCAAGGCCGTGTAGCAGCGTCCGGCGTACCGGTCGCCGAACTCCTCGGGCCGGGCATAAGCCAGCGCGGTCAGCGCCGCTTGGTTGGTGCCGAGGCACAGGTCGTGGAAGGTCGGACTGAGATTGCCGGCCGTCCGCGCCCCGACCTCGACCAGGGTGGGGCCGTCCCCGGTGATGATCACCTCGGCATGGGTCGGCCCGTAGTCGATGCCCAGCGCCCGCAGCGCGGAATCGACGTAGTCGATCAACTCCGGCACCCGGCTGTCCTCGGCCGGCAGCAGCACCTCGTAGTCGTAGATGTTGTGCACGCCGACCTGCCGTTTGCGATACTCCCAGACCCCGCAGGCGTAGCGCCTGCCCTGCCAGGACACCATGTCGACGACGTACTCGATGCCGTCCAGGTAGGACTGGATCAGGACCTCGAGGTTGGGCTCGCCCCACAGCATCTCGGTGCCCAGGATCGTCTCGGCGGCCTGCCGGACCTGCTCGGCGTCGGCGCAGATGGCCACGTTGTCGGTCGCGGCCGAGGCCAGCGGCTTCACCACCACCGGCCACCGGCCGGCCGCCTCGGCCCAGGCCACCACGTCGTCCACCCGGTCGCTCTTGAACTGCTCGGCGCACCGGACGCCGGCCCGGCGCAGCGCCTCGGCCATCTCGTACTTGTTCCGCCGGGCCGAGGACAGCGCGGTCCCGTTGCTGGGCAGGCCCATCCGCTCGGACAGCGCGTCGGCCAGCAGCACGTCGGTCTCCTGGCCGGCCACCACCGCGATCGGTGAGTACCGGGCCAGCTCCTCGGCCAGCACTGCCGGATCGGCACCGGTCACGGTCGCCAGGTAGTCCAGCTCCGCGCCGAACGCGGCCTGCTCGGGATCGCTCTTGACCTGCACCACGTCGATGCCGAGGGCGGTGAAGGCGTCCAGCAGGAAGTGGCTGCAGGTCCACAGGTCCACGACCACCGCGACCGGTCGGTGCTGCTCGGCCATGCTCGGACTACCTCTGCTTTCCTGACGCTGCCGTCGATTTCTTACCCGACGGGCGCGCCGCACCAGCCGGCGGGGCCGCCGAGCCGGCCGGCACGGACCTCGCCCGGGCATGCACCCGCTCGCCCTGCGGCCCGAACAGGCTCAGGATCTCGGCCGGCTGCTCGCCGGCACTGCCGAACCAGTGCGGTACCCGGGTGTCGAACTCGGCCACCTCGCCGGCACCGAGCACCAGGTCATGGTCGCCCAGGATCAGGCGCATCCGTCCGGACAGCACGTACAACCACTCGTGGCCCTCGTGCGCCTTGGGCTGCGGCTCGCTGTTGCTCGCCGGGACGATGATCTTCCACGCCTGCATGCCGCCCGGCTGGCGGGTCAGCGGCAGGACGGTGCGGCCGTTGACCCGGCTCGGCTTGAGCCGGATCCGGGGGTCGCCCACCTCCGGCGCGCCCACCAGGTCGTCCAGCGGCACCCGGTAGGCCTGCGCGAGCGGGAGCAGCAGTTCCAGGCTGGCGCGCCGCTGGCCGGTCTCCAGCCGCGACAGGGTGCTCTTGGAGATGCCGGTCGCCGCCGCCAGAGCCGTCAGCGTCACACCCCGCTGGGTGCGCAGCTGTTTCAGTCGAGGACCGACCTGGTCGAGCGCGGCCGTGATCGCGTTGGTGGTGTCGTTCACCGGCCCATTCCACACCGGCTTCCCGGAAACAGCAACGATAGTTGTCGGATCGGGAACGGTTGGGTCAGTCTTGGCGACATGAGCGACTACGACGTGGTGATCATCGGCGGCGGGGCCGCCGGGCTGTCAGCGGCGCTGGTGCTGGCCCGGGCCCGCCGCAAGGTCCTGGTGGTGGATGCCGGGACGCCGCGCAACGCGCCCGCCGCGCACATGCACGGCTTCCTCTCCCGGGACGGCTTGCCGCCCGGTGAGCTGCTGGCCGCCGGCCGGGACGAGGTGCGGGCCTACGGCGGCACGGTATCCGAGGGCTCCGTCAGGGAGCTGGTCCGGTGCGGGCAGTCCGGATTCCAGGTCCTGCTCTCCGACGGCCGGCGCGTGTCGAGCCGGCGGCTGCTAGTGGCGACCGGCCTGCGCGACGAGCTGCCCGATATCCCGGGCCTGCGCGAACGGTGGGCCCGGGACGTGCTGCACTGCCCGTACTGCCACGGCTACGAGGTGCGCGATCAGCAACTCGGCGTCCTCGGTGGCGCGTCCGGCACCGTTCACTACGCCCAGATCGTGCGGCAGTGGGCGGCCGACGTGGTGTTCTTCGCACCGTCCGGGATGCTGACCGCCGCGGATCGCTCGCAGCTGGTGGCCAGGGCGATCGGGATCGTCGAGGGGACCGTCAAGCAAGTCCTGGTGTCCGAGGATCGCCTCTGCGGGGTCGAGATGGCCGACGGCCGGATCATCCGCCGCGACGCCCTGTTCGTGCCGCCGCGCTTCGTGCCGAACAACGACCTCCTCGCCGGCCTCGGCTGCGCTCTCGACGCCGACGGCTGGGTAGTCACCGGAGCCAACGGCCGGACCAGCGTGGGCGGCGTGTGGGTGGCCGGCAACGTCGCCAACCCGCGAGCCCAGGTCATCACCGCCGCCGGCGAGGGATCCGCGGCCGCCATCGCCATCAACGCCGACCTGGTCGAGGAGGACGTCCGCGACGCCGTCCGCGACTTCAACCAGGGCTTCCTGCCCTGACGGGCCGGGACCGGCACGGCCCGCCCCGCTCCCACGAGTGCCAAGGAGTACCCATGTCCAACCCCACGACCCCGGACCGCACCGCGATGCCGGGCCGCACCGCGATGCCGGACCGCACCGCGCACCCGCCCCGGATCTCGCCGCCCGGCAAGCATCAGCTGGCGCTGATGATCTGGCTGTGCGTCTTTCCGACCCTGGCCGTCCTCAACCTCGCGCTGGGCGACTGGCTGACGACGATGTCGCCCGTCCTGCGCACGTTCGTGCTGGCCACCGTCGCGGTCCCGATCGTCATCTACGGCCTGATGCCGCACCTGCACCGGTTGCGGGTCCGGCTGCTGACCCGGCTCGCTCGCGGCTGACACCCGGCCGGGTGCTCTACTCTCGTGCCATCCCCACCCGGGGCTCATGAAGGGGAGCCGGCATGGCAAGCCCCCTGGTCCAGACCAAGCTCTACATCCCCAAGCTGCGACGGGCTCTGGTGGCCCGGCCGCGACTGAGCGAGCGCCTGCGACGGGGGGCCGAGTCGAGCCTGACCCTGATCTCGGCCCCTGCCGGGTTCGGCAAGACGACGTTGCTGGCCGAGTGGCTGGCCCACGCCTCGGCTGACAACCGGTCGGTGGCCTGGCTCTCCCTCGACGAGGGCGACAGCCAGCCGGCCGGATTCTGGACCTACCTGATCACCGCGTTGCAAACCGCGGCGCCCGGGGTCGGCGCCGGCGCGCTCCCGCTGCTGCAGTCGGCGCAGGCGCCCATCGAGGCGGTCCTGGCAACAGTGCTCAACGAGCTCAGCGCCGTGCCGCACGAGCCGGGCCACGACATCGACATCGTGCTCGACGACTATCACCTGGTCGACGGGCCGGAGCTGCAGGCCGGCATGGTGTTCCTGATCGAGCACCTGCCAGCGCACGTGCACCTGGTGCTCAGCACCAGAGCTGACCCGGCGCTGCCGCTGGCCCGGCTGCGGGCGCGCGGCGAGCTGGTCGAGATCCGCGCCGCGGACCTGCGCTTCACCCTCGACGAGGTGGCGGCGTACCTGAACGAGGTCACCGGGCTGGACCTGGCCGCGGCGGACATCGCGGCGTTGGAGGCGCGCACCGAGGGGTGGATCGCCGCACTCCAGCTCGCCGCGCTGTCGATGCAGGGACGAGACGACGTCGCCGCCTTCATCGCCGGCTTCGCCGGGGACGACCGCTACATCGTCGACTACCTGGGCGAGGAGGTCCTGGGACGCCAGCCTGAGCACGTCCGGAACTTCCTGATCCGGACCGCCGTCCTGGACCGGCTCAGCGGCCCGCTGTGCGACGCCGTCACCGGCCAGCACGGCGGCAAGGCCATGCTGGAGAGGCTGGACCGCGCGAACCTCTTCGTGGTCCCGCTGGACGACAGCCGCCGGTGGTACCGCTACCACCACCTCTTCGCCGACCTGCTGCGCACCCATCTGCTGGACGAGCGGCCCGACGAGGTCGCCGACCTGCACCGCCGGGCCAGCCAGTTCTACGACGAGCACGGCGAGCCGTCCCAGGCGATCCGCCACGCGCTGGCCGCCGGGGACGTCGAGCGGGCCGCGGACCTGGTCGAGCTGGCGATCCCCGGCCTGCGCAAGAACCGGCAGGAGGCCACCGTCCGCGGCTGGCTCGACGCCATTCCCGACGAGGTGGTGCGCCGCAGGCCGGTGCTCGCGGTCGGCTTGGTCGGAGTGTTGATGGCGAGCGGGGAGTTCGAGGGCGTCGAGGACCGGCTGCGCGACATCGAGCGGTGGCTGGAGCCGACTGATGACCAGATGGTCGTCGTCGACCTCGATGAGCTGCCACGGCTGCCCGGCCTGGTCCCGATGTACCGCGCGGGCCTGGCACTGGTGCGCGGAGATGCCGCGGCCACCATCCGGTACGCCCAGCAGGCCGTCGAACGGTCCGCCCCGGACGACCTCACCCGGGCCTCAGCCTCGGCCCTATGGGGGCTCGCCCTCTGGAGCGGTGGAGATCTCGAGGGCGCGCACCGGGCCTACTCCATCTGTGTCGACGGGCTGCGCCGGGCCGGGCACATCCCGGACGTCCTCGGCTGCTCGATCACGCTGGCAGACCTGCGCATCACCCAGGGCCGGCTGGGCGAGGCACTGCGCACCTACCAGGACGCGCTGCGGCTCGCTAGCCTCGACACTGCGACGGTGCTGCGGGGCACGGCGGACATGCACGTGGGGATAAGCCAGATCGCCTACGAGCGCAACGACCTGCCGGCCGTCAGCCAGCACCTGCAGCGCGCCCAGGAGCTGGGCGAGCACACCTGGTTGCCGCAGAACCCGTACCGATGGCGGGTCGCGATGGCTCGGGTCCGCGAGGCTGAAGGGGATCCCGCCGGCGCACTCGAGCTGCTCGACGAGGCGCAGCGCGCGTACCTGGGCGACTACTCCCCGAACGTGCGACCGGTCCCGGCGGTGCGGGCCCGGGTGCTGGCCGCGCACGGCAGGCTGCCCGAAGCCCTCGGCTGGGCGCGGGAGCAGGGCCTGTCCCCCGAGGACGAGCTGACCTACCTGCGGGAGTTCGAGCACGTCACCCTGGCCAGGGTGCTGCTGGCCCGGTCCCGGGCCGAGCGCTCGGAGCCGCTCGCCCGCGAAGTGGCCCGGTTCGTGCAACGCCTGCTGGAGGCAGCCGAAGCGGGGGAGCGGGCGGGCAGCGTGATCGAGATCCTGGCGCTGCAGGCGCTCACCCGCCAGGCCTGCGGCGACGTCTCGGGCGCGTCGGCGGCGCTGGAGCGGGCGCTGAGGTTGGCCGAGCCGGAAGGCTACGTCCGGGTCTTCGCCGGTGAGGGAGCGCCGATGGCGTCCCTGCTGAGGACGCTCGCCAGGCAGCGGCCCGGGTGGGACTACGTCCGTGGGCTGCTCGACGCCTGCGTCCAGGTCGCTGGAACAAATCCGGCCGGGCAGGCCCTCTCAGGGCAGGCCGCACCTGGACAAGCGGCACCTGGACAAGCGGCACCTGGACAGGCGGCACCTGGACAGGCCGCACCTGGACAGCCCCCAGCCGGCAGGCAGCGCCTCATCGAGCCGCTGAGCGAACGCGAGCTGGACGTTCTCCGGCTGCTCGGCTCCGACCTGGACGGCCCCGACATCGCTCGCCAGCTCCGGGTGTCGCTGAACACCCTGCGGACCCACACCAAGAGCATCTACGCCAAGCTCGGCGTCAACAGCCGCCGGGCCGCGGTGCGGTCGGCCGCAGAGCTCGATCTGCTCTCGCGCAGCCGCGAGCGCTGACCCCGGACGTAGCGGCGTCGGTCAGCGCGTCCGTCCCCCGCCGGAAAGATCACCACGTCTCTCACCACACGTGGTGATGCCTGCTCACCACATCGGCTCCTAGCTTTCGCCCCAAGATCACTTCCACCAAGGAGACGGCCATGACCATCACCGCACGACCCACCGCCCTCCGGCGAGTCCCGATGGACTCCACCAGGAGGACCGCCTTCATCGCGGGGATGTTCTACCTGCTCACCTTCGCCGCCTCGATTCCGGCGGTGCTGCTGCTCAGCCCGGTGCTGCACGACGCGGACTACATCGTCAGCGCCGGCAGCGACACCCGGGTGCTGTGGGGCTGCTTCCTCGACGTGGTCAACGCGCTGGCCTGCATCGGCACCGCAGTCACGTTGTTCCCGGTGGTCAAGAAGCAGAACCAGGCCGCGGCACTGGGCTTCGTCACCAGCCGGATGTTCGAAGCCGCGGTCATCCTGATGGGCGTCGTGAGCCTGCTCGCCGTCGTCACCCTGCGCCAGGACGTCGCCGGCACGTCCGGTACCGACCCGGCCACGCTCACCACCATCGGCCAGGCGCTCGTCGCGATCCGCGACTGGACGTTCCTGCTCGGACCCAACCTCGCGGCCGGCCTGAACGCGCTGCTGCTCGGCTCGCTGATGTACCGGTCCGGGCTGGTGCCGCGTCTCATCCCCACCATGGGACTTGTCGGAGGCCCGCTGCTGATCGCCGTCACCAGCACCACGTTGTTCGGCATCACCGAGCGCGGTTCCGCCCTGTTCGGCATCGCGGTCCTGCCGGTGGCCGCCTGGGAGCTCTCGGTCGGCGTCTGGATGGTCGTCAAGGGCTTCAAGCCCTCGCCCATCACCGCGACCGCCATCCCGTCCGGCGCGGTTGTCGGCGAACTCGTCTCATGATCACGATCGACCGGCTCACCACGCTGCCACGCTCGGAGGTTAGTTAGGCGCGGTGGACCCGGTTACCAGGCGAAGCAAGTACTACCAGGCGGAGCAAGAACCCACAGAGCCCCGGCCCGCATCTCCGCGGGCCGGGGCTCGATCACTTGGGTGAGCGACGGGACTCGAACCCGCGACATCCGCGACCACAACGCGGCGCTCTACCAGCTGAGCTACACCCACCATCGCTGAGCCGGCCGCGGCGGCGGCCGGCACAGCCCGATCAGTCTAGCGGCTGGCCGGTGTCCGGCACGACCGGGTCTGCGTCCTGCTCGGATACCTGGGCTGCCGATCTGGGCACGCCGTCCTCGCCCAGCGCCGTGGCGGCGCCTGCTGCCAGGATCGGGCCGGCTGCCGATCCGGCCCCGGCCGCGGCGCCCAGCACCGCGGCAGCGGTGGTCTCATCGATGACCTGCTCGACATCGTGGCGGGTGGTACCGATTGTCGTCCCGGCGGCTGTCGTCCCGGCAGCGGCTGTTGCTCCGGAACCGGCTGTCGTCCCGGCAGCGGGTGCTTGCTCCCGATCGGCCGGAGTGCCCAGCACCGCGGCCGCGGCGGCGGCGGCCTGCTCGCTGGTCGGCCCGGGTGGTGGCACGAAGATCGTCGCCCGGTAGTAGCGCAGTTCCTGCACGCTCTCGTGGATGTCGGCCAGGGCGCGGTGCGCCAAACCCTTGGCCGGCTGACCGAAGTACACCCGGCGGTACCAGCGCCTGGCCAGCTCCTTGATCGAGGACACGTCGATCATCCGGTAGTGCAGGTGGGCGTCGAGTTCGGGCATGTCACGGATGATGAAGCCGCGGTCGGTGGCGATCGAATTGCCGCACAGCGGGGCGGTCCGAGGCTCGGGGACGAACCGCTTGATGTAGTCCAGCACCTGCTGCTCGGCCTGGCCGAGGGTCACCGTCGACCGCCGCACCAGCTCGGTCAGCCCGGACGTCTCATGCATCTGCTGCACGAACGGCACCATCGTCTCCAGCACGTCGCCGGCGCAGCCGATCACGATGTCGAGGCCGTCGTCCAGCACGTTCAGCTCGGAATCGGTCACCAGCACGGCGATCTCGATCAGCGCGTCGCGGCCGAGTTCCAGCCCGGTCATCTCGCAGTCGATCCAGACCAGCTTGTCGTCCTTCACGTCTCTATCCGTCACGAGGCCGAAGCCTAGAGCAGAATGCAGCAGGTGACGGGTCAGTTGAGTGCGGTTCAGCTGGGGGAGAGGTGCGACATGAGCCGGACGTTGTTGAGCGCCGAGGAAGTGCAGGACGGCCTGCGTGAGTTGAGCGACGGCTGGTCGGTGGCCGGCACCGCACTGGTCCGGACCGTCGAGTTCGACTCATTCCTGACCGCCGTGCGCTTCATCAGCGAGTTGGCCCCGGTGGCGGAGCGGATGGATCACCACCCGGACCTGCGGTTGTCCTGGCGCACGGTGGAGCTGAGCCTGTCGACGCATTCCGAAGGCGGGCTCACTCAGCTGGACCTGCGGCTGGCCCGCGAGCTGGACGCGATCATCGACCGGCTCAGCTGACGCAACGCCTGGACTGTCGACCATCTTCGGCCAGGCCGGTGGCGAGTCAGCCGGCCAATTGGAAGTGCCGGCGAGCATCGTTGACTGAACGCCAACCAGCTGCCGGGTCGATCTCCAGCCGACGTCGCGCTTCGGCCAGTCGCTCGAACAGTGCGATCCCCTCGTCCGGTCGATCTGTTGCCGCGGAAAACACCTCCGGCGTAAGGAAAACCTCACGGACTGTATCGGCGAAATAGATGTAGCTGAGCAGCTGCCGCCTGGTGTTCTGTATCCAGCTTGCGGATTCCGTAACTCCAAGAATGTCGGTCGGCGGCGGACGCACCCAGGTTTCCGAGGGCTGCACTAACGCCTCGAAGGACGAGTCTGATGCCAGAAAGGTGGTCCGCAGCTTGGCGGTGCCATCCTTGATGTCAAGAGCGGCCAGTCCGTCCAGTTCGGCGATGAAGGGCGCGGTAAGGGGGCCGTCGTCTCTTCCGCGTAACGCTGAGGTCACACCATTCAGCCTTACGCGTAAGTCATCAGTGAGCAGTTCCGGCAACAGTTCACCCAAGAAATGGTTGTAACTGCCCGAGCGCCGGGAATTCAACTCACCTAGCTGGCGGGCATACCGCAGGAAATCTCGTGGCAAGCCGCCCGACAGGCAGTGACAAACCAGCAATTGGGTGTCAGACATCTCTTCGGTCTGGCCCTGACTGAGCCGCGCCCGGGATAACCGTCGGGCTTCCAAGAAGGTCAGGTGCTCAACCCACACCACGTCGTCGAGGGAGCTGTCGAAGACGTCGCGTACCGGCATCCCGCGCCTGGCGAACTGAGCGAATGCGTTGTCCGAGACGGTGAGGATGAATGAACAGTCCCGGGCTGCGAACAGCACCTTGATTCCGTTCAGGAACTCCTCGGCTCTGTCACCCGTGACCAATTTGTCAAGTTCGTCAATTCCGACGGTGACGTTGTATCCGACGTAGTGCAGCTCGGCGACCAGCCTCTCGAACTCCTCTACCAGGTCCGCTTCGGTATAGGGAATCTGGCCCAAGCTCAAGCCTGCGCTAGATTTCAGCCCTACCTTGCCGGCAGAAACCGACAGTTCGCTGCCCGTGGATCGAGTTTCGAGGTAGCGGACGCGCTGCACGACCTCGGACGCGCGTACGCCCAGTTCTTTCCGGTACTCCTCGATCCGAGCGCTTTGTTGCTGCGCCGCCCTCTCAGGAGAGGAGCGTCTCAGCCAGTCGAGGACGCGCCGTCGATTCCGCCAGAAATTATTGTAGAACCGGTACTTGCCCCAGACCGCGGCAAGTACGAGTGCCAGGACCAGCAGCATCCACCCTATGAGGCGCCCGTATACGCGCAGACCACCCAGTAACACCATTGCGGGTGCTAGACAGGCCATTATGGCGGCGAACGTGGCGAAATCTGTCGCCGACATTATCCAGCGAGGACGCTGATCAGTGGCCGCGTCGTCTCTCGGCACGTTCTCGGCAAGCCGGCGGATGATGAGCCGGATGAAGGGCTGTGGCTCGTAGACGACCGGTGCGGCCACCACAATGCCTATGGTGCCGCCCGATTCGATGCTGGCCCGCTCGAACGGATGATCGCAGAAAGAACGCAACAATTCTGACTTGCCCACACCGCGGCTTCCTGCCAGACCGATAGTCGCGCCGCCTGCTCGACGCAGGTTGAGCAACACCCGGCGGTAGGAGCTCGTCTGTATTCGCTTCGTCGGCTCGACCCGGGCCGACATGTGCGTCGCCTCAGTCACCTTGACTACATCTTTGTTCGGTTCCACGAACTGCACTGCGGCGGCGCGCTCGAGAGCAGGAATGATCAACAAGGACACCACTTGCTCGGCGAGGTTGCTTCGGAAGCGCTCAGCGGCTAGCGCGGACTGGCTAAGGCTCCCCTTACGTGACCGAGCCTGATCGACGAAGTCCACCACTCCCAGGATAGAAACTCCCGTAGAAAATCCGGTCCCCGAAATAACTACATACGGCGCCAGCGGTACCTTCGCGAGATGGCCGGTCCACTTCCCGATGAGTATTGCCAGCAGGGCGAGCCCTCCGATTATGCCGGCGAGAATCGATATGGTTGCGATTACTGTCACCACCGCGAGCCAGAGTGGCTCGTCGGAATGGGCCGACAGTGCTGCGGCGCGGCGCTCCTGCGCCTGCTCGAGCTCAGTGAATCTCGCCGGCATGTCGAGGCTGGTTTCAGAGCCGGCCAGGCCTACCGCGATGGAAACGACGGCTTCCGGGTCGAGATGCTCGGATTCGATTTGGGCCTGTGCGCGAATGTCCTCGGCCAGTACTTTGCGAATGAAGCCCTCCCAGCCTGTCGAGTCGGCAGGTTTGTCCTCGGACAGCATCGCCGGTGGGCCGGCAGCGGCTGACCCAGCGACGTCCAACTCACTCATATACATCATCGAAGCACCGTCTCGGTGCGGAGTGAAGTCCTAACAACCAGCAGGCGGCCCGAACCGATCAGGCGTGGTCCGGTTCAAGATTCATACCCGACTGAGCGGTAAGGGCACCTCGAAACGATTCCGACAGGGTCGGTTCTGGCCCCACGGTGGATGCACCTCGCGCTGCACTCGTGATCTACCCGCTGCAGTGGTGCCCTCGGCAGGGTTCGAACCTGCGACAGCCCGCTTAGAAGGCGGGAGCTCTATCCGCTGAGCTACGAGGGCTTCTCGCGCCCCATGCTAGCCGGGACGTCCTGGATACAACCGGCCTAATCGCCGGACCGACTGGTCGCCGACGGCCGCAACCGGACCGGCGCGTTCCTGCCAGCTTTGGCAGAAATAGTGCCGACCGCTGGAATCCTGCCACCTCTGGACGGATGATCAGCGCATGGCTCTGCAAAAGATCGTCGCGCTGATCTTCCCCGGCATGTCAACGTTCGAGTTCGGCGTCGCGTGCGAGGCCTTCGGAATCGACCGCTCGGACGAGGGGCTGCCGGTCTATGACTTCCTGGTGGCGTCCGAGACCGACGAGCCGGTGCCGACCTCGAACGGCGTCACCCTCAGCACCCGGCATCGCTTCGACGAGGCACTGGACGCCGACCTGGTGATCGTGACGGCCGGCGCCGCTGGCAAGGCGTGGCCCGGGGTGCCGGCAACCCTGGTGGCGGCGCACGCCAACGGTGCCGCGGTGATGAGCCTGTGCACCGGCGCCTTCGCGCTCGGCGAGGCAGGCTTGCTGGACGGCCGCCGGTGCACCACCCACTGGCTGCACACCGCGGAGCTGGCCGCCCGGTTCCCGGCCGCCGAGGTTGATCCGAACGTTCTCTACGTGTGCGATGACCGGGTCTACACCTCGGCGGGCACCGCGGCCGGGCTGGACCTGTGCCTGCACATCATTCGCACCGAGCATGGTGCTCAGGTGGCCAACGCGGTGGCTCGGCGGATGGTGATGCCGGCGCACCGGGCCGGCGGCCAGGCGCAGTACATCGAGGCGCCGCTGCCGCCGACCGGCTCCGACGGGCTGTCGGAGCTGATGGACGCGCTGCTCGGCGAACTGCCGGCCGAGCACACCGTCAACTCGATGGCGGCCCGGGTGAACATGAGCCCGCGCACCTTCGCGCGCCGGTTCGCCGAGGCCACCGGCACCACCCCGCATGCCTGGCTGCTGCGCCAGCGGGTGCTCTACGCCCGGCGTCAGCTCGAAGCCAGCCGTGAGCCGATCGAGCTGATCGCGCGGCGGTCCGGCTTCGGGACCGCGGCGTTGCTGCGCCACCACTTCCAGCGCCACACCGGGGTGGCTCCGACGGCCTACCGCCGGTCGTTCTCCGCCACCGGTTCGCCGTCTTCCGGCAGCCTTTTCGGGTGTGGCGTCTGATCACCGGGCGCGGCGGCGTCTGATCACCGGGCGCGCCGGCATCTGATAACCGAGTGTGGCGGCAGCTGAGCACGCCGGCCAGGTAGCCGCTGTCCACAGCCAACGGCCGTATCCACATTCGGCCCCGGTGGCCGCCGGTCGGCCGGCGCGCGCGATTGAGTGGTCCCAACCCGAACGGGGCCCCGGGCCTGCCCGGATATCTAAGGAGCTCATCGTGTACGGAACCAGCATCACCATTGTCGGCAACGTCGTGGACGAGGTTGCCAACCGTCCCACCACCTCGGGCCTGTCCCGGGTGTCGTTCCGGGTGGCCAGCACCCAGCGCCGCAAGGACCGCGACACCGGCAAGTGGGTGGACGGCCACAAGCTCTTCGTCTCCGTCACCTTCTGGCGCGAGTTCGCGGAGAATGTCGCCGCCTCGCTGAAGAAGGGCGATCCGGTGGTGGTGATCGGCCGGATCTTCTCCCGCCAGTACGTCAAGGATGAGGCCAACCACATCGCCTACGAGATCGAGCCGGAGTCCATCGGCCATGACCTGGCGCGGGGCACCGCGGAGTTCAAGAAACGCCGCAACGGCTTCTCCGGCTCGGTCGAGCTCGACGCCGACGGCATGCCGATCCGGGCTGAGGATCAGGGCTATGAGCTGGTCGACGGGCCGGACGGCGACTGCGACGAGCTGGACAGCGCGCCGGAACTGGTGAGCACCGGCTGAGCGCGTCGCACCGCCGCGAGGACCTTTGACGTGAGACCGCCGCGAGGACCTTTGACGTGAGCAGGTGCTCGGACGTGCCGAGCGCCTGGGCCTCCGCGGCCCTCGACCGAGGTGGGGTGGGCGCCGACCGGTTCGGGGGATGGGACACTGGAGTCAACCGATGAATGGCTCGACTCGATAGCGGCAGGGACTACCAGTGGCTCAGTACATCTACTCCATGTACAAGGTGCGCAAGGCACACGGTGACAAGGTCATCCTCGATGACGTCACGCTCGCCTTCCTCCCCGGCGCCAAGATCGGGGTGGTGGGCCCGAACGGTGCCGGAAAGTCGACCGTGCTCAAGATCATGGCCGGTCTGGAGCAGGCGTCCAACGGCGATGCCCTGCTCGCGCCGGGTGCCTCGGTCGGCCTGCTGCAGCAGGAACCGCCGCTGGACGAGACCAAGACGGTGCGCGAGAACGTCGAGGCCGCGGTAGCCGAGATGCGCGGCTGGCTGGCCCGCTTCGAAGACGTGTCGGCGGCCATGGGGGACCCGGACGCCGACTTCGACACGCTGCTGGCCGAGCAGGGCGAGCTGATGGAGAAGATCGAGCACGGCGAGGGCTGGGAGCTGGACTCCCGGATCGAGCAGGCGATGGACGCACTGCGCTGCCCGCCCGGCGACGAGGAGGTCAGCCACCTGTCCGGTGGTGAGCGCCGCCGGGTGGCGCTGTGCAAGCTGCTGCTGGAGCAGCCCGACCTGCTGCTGCTCGACGAGCCGACCAACCACCTGGACGCCGAGAGCGTGTCCTGGCAGGAGACGACGCTGCGCGACTATGTCGGCG
>DASZEI010000073.1:0-3220 GCA_035940975.1 Jatrophihabitans sp.
CTGAAGTAGCCGCGCGACCTCGGCCGGAAGCACCGCGCCGAGCCGTGGGGACAGCGCAACAACGACCGAGGCCGAGGTCACGTCCGGGGGGCAGCGCGTAAGGGCGCGAGGAAGCCGGCCGTCTCATTCTCGTTGGCCACCGCCTGCATGCTCACCGGGTCCCATATGCCGTATCGGGGACTCAGGCGCACTCCCACCTCCTCGCCCACCTGGGCCAACTGCCGCAAGCCGATGGCTTCGAGCACAGCCGGATCGATCTGCTCGAGTGCGGGAGCGTTGTCGGATGGCTGGACGCCTCGGTTGGCGCGGTTCTTGATCACCATGATCAACCACGGCGTGGTGTCCGCGAGCTGGAAGGCGACCACTGTGCCCTCGGCGACCCCGAACGCCGGGGTGGTGGCGAAGATTGGATCGTCAGCAGCGACGATTCGCTTACCGATCACCGCCTCCTTGCCGGCCCGAACGTCGGCGTCGATCAGCTCCCGAGCCCGCTTGGCCCCGGCCCGGGAGAGCTCGTCCACCTTTGCCTTCGCGGCGGTTCGGGTGTCGGCCGTGGTGTAGTCGACGGTGACCGCGCTGTTACGCAGCGCGGTCAGGCCGAGCTGGGCCAGGAGCAGTTTGTCGACGGCCCGCTGCCGGTAGCCGTCTGCATCGAAGATCGTTCCCTTGGAAGCGCCCTGGGCGCCGCCGACCCCGTCGATCAGCCGGTTCACCCGGGTCTGATCGACGGTCACGCCTGCCCGCCGCGCGGTGATCGCCGTCAACTCGTGCCTGATCCGGACGGTGATGATCTTGCGTGAAAGGTCATCGAGCTGGTGGGCGGCCGCCAGCTGGGTCCTGGCCTCGGCGCCTTCCTTGGCCAGCACCGTGGTGAGCTGGCCCTGCACCTGCTCCACCGGGATCTCGGTACCGTTGACGAACGCAGCGGCGCCGACCTGGCTGGGACCGGAGCTGCAGCCGCTGATCAACAGTGCCCCAACCATGATCCCGAGGACGGCCCTGAGCGCAACACCGCGCGTTGCACCGCCGACACGCAGGACGCTTCGCACGGGCGCTACCTTCTCACGATGGCCGGCTCAGCAGGGTTGCAGGGCGGCGAGTAACCGCTGCACACCGTCGCCGAGCCGTTGCGGATCTGACGGCCCGATGGTCATTGACGTCAGCTCCCCCGACCGCCGGTTGACCGTCATGTGGTAGCGGCCATCAACGTTGTCGCACCAGCGCAGTACGTCCGACGGCGCACCCGCCCCGACGGCTCTCGCACATTGGCGGCGATCTGTCCGGCGCGCGCGTGGGGCTTATTCAGGATCGCGGCAGCGGCGGCGAGGTCACGGTCGGCGCTAGTCTGCGCGGGGGACGCGGCGACAAGCAGCCGGCCACTGGACTGTGCGCCACGGTGTTGTAGGGATTGTAGGGCGGTACCGGGTTGCCGGGGCACGGTCACTGCGGAGCTGCGCCCCGGCGGATGCGACGGGAGCCGACTCACCACTGCTGCGCCCAGCCCTGCTGCGGCAATCACCTCTAGCAGCGTCGCACCAGGTTGATCGGGATGCTGCAGCGCGCAGACGCCCGCGGCACCACCCCGAGCGGCGACCACCCGAACCGGCTGGTCGGCCGCTGCGTCGGCAAGCCACACCGAATCCACCCAGGTGCTCGGCCAGTGCAGCAGGTGCAGCGCAGCCTCCAGATCGGCGTCCACCCGACCGGCATGGAGCAGGCCGAGCTGGCTCAGCTCAACGCACACGTCGGCGCGGACCCGAGCGTGCTCAAGACGGGTGCGCCCCGAGGAGCACACCTGGATCGGCGCGGGGTAGCCCTCAAGGCCCAGCACCTCGGTGAGCACGTCCCACTGGGCCGCGGACAGCCGCCATGCCAGGGACATCATCGTCACTCTCCGCGCTCGCGCGGTTCCTCGCCGCTCACCGGTGGGGCGACCTTGCGCCCATCGGTGAAGATGTCGTCCATCTCGATCAGGTAGGAAGGGCGCCGGTGTTCACTGTCCTCGCCGCCGTTGCCACGTCCGCCGCCCACCGGTGACATCAGATCGCCCGGGCCGGCTCGCCCCCCTGCCAAACCGCTGGCGCCGCGGCCTAGGCCGACCCCCATCCGGCCCTCCGGAGCCGAGGCTGCGGAGCTCGATCGGCGCGGCCCGGCCTCCGCGGCGCTGCCCGTGCCTACCCCGGCACGCCCAGCACCGCCGCCATGCCCGCCGGCGATTCGACCACCCCCGGCAGGCGCTACGCCGCCAGCCCGGCGAGGAACCTGGGTGTTGTGGCCGCCGCCGGCGATCGGCGTCGTGATCGGGACCCCGGCCGCCGCCGCGGCGACCTGCCCGCCGAGGGACTGACGTGGCGCGCTGGGCTCGGGCACGACGGGTCCGCCGCTGTGGTGTGCTGAGCCGGTGTGAGCGCCGCTGATTAAGCCTTGGAGCTCGGTCACCGCAGGCTGCGGGTTCGCGGCGTAGCTGCTCGGAGGTGCGCTGCTGCCGTTGCTCGCGGAGCCGGCGTAGTCGTTGCGAGGTACCCCGTCAGTGACCTGGCCGAGGCCGGGTGCCGGCGCGGTGTTCGGGGGTTGCTCGGGTGGCTGCAGGGTTGGATCTGCCAGCGGTGGATAGGTCGGCACGGCGACGCGATGATCGTTGATCGGCGCGGAGTACACGTTGTTCATGATCTGCACGGCCTCGGTGTGCGCCTCGGCTTGCGCTTGATCCTGCGCGACCGCGTCGATGAACGCGCCGGCCGGGCCGCTCAGGGCGAAGCTGCGCAGTGACTGCCCCCAATCGTGCGGCTTCGCCACAGGCACAGTCGCCTTGGCCTGCCCGGCGCTGGAGCCGGATGCGTCCATCAGCGCTGTGGTGTGCTCAGCTGCCTCGGCCACGCTGGCCGACCACTGGTTGACCGGTCCCAGGGCGGCGACCGCCGCATTGGCCGCCGTGCCATGCCAGCCACCGGACACGATCTCGTCCAGATCACGGGTGAGCCCGGTGACCACGTCGGTCGCATGCCGGCTCAGATCGCGCCACCCGTCGGCGGCATCAATGATGTCGCCGGGGTCAACGGAGGTATCCAGCATCGAGCGGATTTCCGCATGCCCCCAGGCCGCCCAGTTGCTCGACCCGCCGTCGGTACCGCTGGGCCCGCCAATTCCGAGCAGGTCGGCCACGATGTCAACTGGTCCGGCCATCTCAACTCTCCGCTTTCGGCAACCGGGGTTCGATCAT
>DASZEI010000074.1:0-7826 GCA_035940975.1 Jatrophihabitans sp.
CGGCCCGGGCCAGCGCGCTGGTGGGCGGCCCGCTGGGGCGCTACGCCCGCCTGGGCTCCGGCTGGTGGACGCCGCTGCGGGCGCTGCTGGCGCTCGGGGCGTTCACGCTGCTGCTGGGCTACGGCGAGAAGCTGCCGTGCGCCGATGGCCAGTGGGTGGCCTCCAAGCAGTACACCCACGCCTGCTACTCCGACGTCATCCCGCTCTGGGGCGCCGAGGGGCTGGCCGCGGGAGCGGTTCCCTACCGCGATCACGCGGTGGAGTACCCGGTGCTGACCGGCGGTTTCATGTGGGCGACCGGCGAGCTGACCCGGGGCTGGCACTCCCTCGCCGAGGACGGCGTGCTGCCCGGTAAGGACCAGGGCGTGGTGTTCGGCGTCCTGACCTGCCTGCTGCTGTCGATCTGCGGGCTGGTGACGCTGGCGGCCACCGCCGCGGCGGCCGGCCGGCGGCGGCAGTGGGATGCGGCGATCTTCGCGCTAAGCCCGCTGCTGGTCTTTCACGCCTTCTCCAACTGGGACCTGCTGGCGATGGCCTTCACGTCCGGTGCGCTGTGGGCATGGGCCCGCAACCGGCCGGTGGCGGCCGGAGTGCTGATCGGGCTGGGCGCTGCCGCCAAGCTGTACCCGGCGCTGCTGTTCGTGCCGCTGGCGCTGCTGGCCTACCGGACCCGCTGCTGGCGGCCGGTGCGGTGGGCGGCGGTCGCGGCGGCCGGTGCGTGGCTCGCGGTGAACCTGCCGGTGGCGCTGGCCTGGACCACCGGCTGGAAGGAGTTCTACACCTTCTCCGAGTCCCGCCCGGCCGAGGCAAGCACGTTCTGGGCGATGCTCAAGCACTACTACCCGAACACCTTCGGCTCGCCGGCCGAGGCCGGCTGGTCACCGCCTGGTCTGGCGGTGGCGCTGTTCCTGCTGGCCGCGCTCGCGGCCGTCGGCTGGTTGGCGATGAACGCCCCGGTCCGGCCCCGGCTGGCGCAGCTGGTCTTCCTGACGGTGACCGCCTTCCTGCTGACCACCAAGGTGTGGAGCCCGCAGTACTCGATCTGGCTGGTGCCGCTGCTGGCGCTGGCCCGGCCCCGCTGGCGCAGCGCGCTGATCTGGCAGGCCACCGAGATCGCGGTCTGGATCGCCACCCTGCTCTGGCTGCTCGGCGGCAGCGATCCGAACAAGGCGTTGACCTACGAGGCGCTGACCTGGGTGCTGCTGATCCGCGACGCCAGCCTGCTGGTGCTGGTGGCCCTGATCGTGCGTGACGTCTGGCACCCGGAGTTGGACGTGGTGCGTTCGCCGGGCCAGCCGGACCCCGGGGCCGGGGTGTTCGCCGCCGCGCACGACCGGCCGCTGCGGGCGGCCCTGGACACCAGCGGATCGCCGAACAGCAGTGCCTCGCTCGGGCCGGGGTAGCGCCCGCGAGATAAATGCGGCGAGGCCGGCGGCACGGCTTGGGTAACCTTGCCCGGTCGGCCCCAGGCCCGTCCGCCCGACGGTCACCGCCGCTCGGCCCCGCCTGATCCCGTGACAACGGTTGGAGTTCCTGTGCTGCTGCGGATGTCCACGCTGTTCCTGCGCACCCTGCGCGACGATCCCGCCGATGCGGAGGTGCCCAGCCACCGGCTGCTGGTCCGCGGCGGTTACGTCCGCCGGGTGGCGCCGGGCATCTACTCGTGGCTGCCGCTGGGCATCGCGGTGCTGGCCAACGTCGAGCGGATCGTCCGCGAGGAGATGGCCTCGATCGGCTCCCAGGAGGTGCACTTCCCGGCGCTGATCCCGCGCGAGATCTTCGAGGCCAGTGGCCGGTGGGCCGACTACGGCGATTCGCTGTTCCGACTCTCGGACCGCAAGGGCATCGACTACCTGCTCGGCCCCACCCATGAGGAACTGTTCACGCTGCTGGTCAAGGGCGAGTACTCCTCCTACAAGGACTACCCACTCTCGCTCTACCAGATCCAGACCAAGTACCGCGACGAGGCCCGGCCGCGGGCCGGCGTACTGCGCGGGCGCGAGTTCATCATGAAGGACTCCTACTCCTTCGACCTGTCGGACGAGGGCCTGCGGCAGTCCTACCAGGCGCACCGGGACGCCTACGAGCGGATCTTCAGCCGGCTGGGCTTCGACTACCGGATCGTGTTCGCGGTGTCCGGGGCGATGGGCGGCTCGGCGTCCGAGGAGTTCCTGGCGCCGACGCCGTCGGGCGAGGACACCTTCGTGCAGTGCACCAACTGCGACTACGCCGCCAACACCGAGGCGGTCGAGATCGCCGGGCCGCCCGTCGCGGCTGACTCTGCCGGCGCGGGCCAGCCGGCAAGCGTGGTGCTCGACACCCCGGACACCCCGACCATCGCGACGCTGGTGGACCGGCTCAACAGCCTGGACTGGGCTGACTACGGGCTGCCGGCGCGGCAGTTCAGTGCGGCGGACACCTTGAAGAACGTGGTGGTCAAGACGCATCAGCCTGGAGCCGAGGGCTGGGAACTGCTGGTGGTGGGGGTGCCCGGTGACCGCGAGGTCGACATGAAGCGGCTGGCCGGCCAGCTGGAGCCGGTCGAGGTCGAACAGGCCGCTCCGGAGGACCTGGCCGCCCATCCGGAACTGGTCAAGGGCTACATCGGACCGCAGTTGCTGGCCGATCTGAACGTGCGTTTCCTGGTCGACCCGCTGGTGGCCGAGGGCACCGCCTGGGTCACCGGCGCCAACGAGGAGGGCAAGCACGCCGCCTTCGTGGTGCGCGGACGGGACTTCGAGCCGGCCGGTGAGGTCGGTGCGGTCGAGATCCGCGACGGTGACCGGTGCGCCCGCTGCGGCTCGCCGCTGGAGATCGCCCGCGGCATCGAGCTGGGGCACGTCTTCGCGCTCGGCCGCAAGTACGCCGAGACGTTCGGGCTGACCGCGCTCGGGCCGGACGGCAAGCCGGTGACGGTGACGATGGGTTCCTACGGCGTCGGCATCACCCGGGCGGTGGCCGCGCTGGCCGAGCAGACCTACGACGAGGCCGGCCTGTGCTGGCCCCGGGTGGTGGCGCCGGCCGACGTGCAGGTGGTGCCGACCGGCAAGGACGTCGCGGCGGTGGCCGAGGCGGAGCGGATCGCCACCGAGCTGGTGTCCCTTGGCGTGCGGGTGCTGCTCGATGACCGCAAGGCCTCGCCCGGGGTGAAGTTCGCCGACGCCGAGCTGCTCGGGGTGCCGACCATCCTGGTGGTCGGCCGGGGCCTGGACAACGGCGTGGTGGAGTTGCGCGACCGCAAGTCCGGCGAGCGGCGCGAGGTGCCGGTGGGCGACGCGGTCAGCGCCGTGCACGCCGAGGTGTCAGGCAGCTGATCGGGTCGGCAGGCCGGGTTGGCTAGCTGGTGGGTTCGCCGGCTGGCCGGGTTGGCTAGCTGGCCTTGGACCGCAGGTAGCTGATGTCCTCGGCCTGCCCGGCCGGCGGCGTCTCGACCAGCACGTCGCAGCCGGCGGCCCGCACGATGGCCGCGATCGCCTCGGGCTCGATGAAGCCGGTGCCGAGGTTGGTGTGCCGGTCCGCGCCCGAGTCGAAGGCGTCCCGGCTGTCGTTGGCGTGCACCAGGTCGATCCGGCCGGTGATCGCCTTGACCCGGTCGACGATGCCGGTCAGGTCCTCACCGCCGGCGTGCGCGTGGCAGGTGTCGAGGCAGAAGCCCGGCCCGTACTCGCCGATCGCGTCCCACAGCTGGGCGATCCGGTCCAGGTGCCGGGCGATCGCGGCGGTGCCGCCGGCAGTGTTCTCGATCAGGATCGGCAGCGGGAACCCGCCGCTGTCGGCCTGGTAGGCGAAGGCCTTGCGCCAGTTCTCGATGCCGATCGCCGGGTCGTCGTTGGCGCCGACGTGGCCGCCGTGCACGATCAGCCCCTTGGCGCCGATCGCGGCGGCCGCCGCGGCGTGCTGGGCCAGCAGCTTGCGGCTCGGGATCCGGATCCGGTTGTTGAGGGTGGCCAGGTTGAGCACGTACGGCGAGTGCACGTAGACCGTCAGGTCGGTGGTGCGCAGGGCCTCGGCATGCGCGTGCTCCTTCGGCGCCTTCCAGCCCTGCGGATCGGCCAGGAAGAACTGGACCGCGGCGGCGTCGACCCGGGCGGCGGCGGCCAGCGGGTCGGTGGAGTCGACGTGCGCGCCGATGACGAGAGAGTCGGACATGAGCCCAGGTTACGTCCGGCCTGCGACAGCGGTCACCCGCAACGGCTACTGCTTGCCGGTGTCGCCGTAGACCACCGGGTGCACCTGCGGGCCGCACACCTGGGACTGGGCGCCGTAGGACGTGGTGGCGGTGGTCCCCGGCGGCGTGGAAAGCAGGGTCGCGTCGGTATAGCAGGGGGAATCCCCGTACTGGGCGGCGGTCCATTCGATCACGGCCGAGCCGGTGACCGAGGAGAACAGCACCACCCGGGGAGCCTCGCCGGAGGCCAGCCCGCCGAAGAAGCCGGCCGCCGTCCGGGCCGCGTCGGCCAGCGGTTGGCCGGTCGCATCCACGATCGCCGCCCCGGGGTAGCCGGTGAGCGCGCACGGCTGCTCGCCGTTGTTGGTGTAGCGCAGCAGCAGGCCTCGCGCGTCGCCGCTCTCGCTGTCCAGCGGCGTGCTGGTCACCGTGAGCTGGTCGCCGATGCAGGGCGGCACCGCGTCCAGCTGTGGCCCGGCCACGAAGTGGGCACCGGACTGCCAGCTGAAGGTCTGCGTGAAGCGCAGGCTGCGGCAGCACAGCGCATCGCGAGGCGCGTTGTAGCCGTGCTCGGCGAGGGTGACGCTGCCGGACCCGACGTCGATCGCGGTCACCGTGATCGAGTGCTGGTCACCGGGCTGGTAGGCCAGCGTCTGCACCAGCTCAGGGCCGGTCGGGCGGTAGCGGAAGACCTCCACCGGGGCCGGGTGCGAGGCGTCGGTCGGGCCCAGGCAGGTCACCGGCACCAGCCACAGCGGGGCCGGCTCGCCGGGCACCGAGATGGTCGGGGCGCCCATCCCCCTGACATGACCGACCGTGAGCTTGTCCGGGCACAGCCCGGGGGTGTGCGGCAGCGCGTCGGCGTCGAGGCCCAGGTACCAGTCCTGCGGCACGCTCGAGCCGGGCCTGGAGGTGGCGGGAGAGGAGGCGGCCGCCGACGAGTGGGCGCCGGCCGGTGCGGACGATGCGCTGGGCGACGGGTGCACCGTGGCGGCCGTGGGCGGGGCAGGGCTGGACGGCGCGCTGGTGGTCGGGGTGGGACTGACCGGCGCGCTGGTGGAGCCGACGGCGGGTGGGGTGCGCGGGCCGTCCGAGCGCAGCAGTTGCGAGCCGGCGGTCAGCCCGAGGGCCACCAGCAGCACCGCGGCCGCGGCCAGGATCGGCAGCACCCAGGCCCGCAGGCCCTGCGGTGGCAGGTCTTCCAGCCGCAGCGCCTCGGTGGCATGCAGCACCCGGGTCCTCACCGGCGCGGCGGCCGGTGCCCGGCGGGCTTGCAACCGCAGCTCCTCGCGGATGGCGGCGTCGAGCTCGTCGGGCGTCATCGGGTGGCTCCCTGCTGGTCGGACCGGCCGTCGTGACCGGTCAAGGCGGCATCGCCGCGTAGCGTGCTCAGGGCTCGGCTGATCAGGCTGCGCACCGTGGTGGCGCGGCAGCCCATCGTCTCGGCTACCTGCTGGTCTGACAGGTCATGGAAGTAGCGCAGTACCACCGCGGCACGCTGCCGGGGCGGCAGCGTGCTCAGGATCCGGCGCAACTGGTCCCGATCGTCGATCCGGCGGGCGAAGTCCGGTCCGGCCAGCTGGTCCGGCAGCTGGTTGGTGACCAGCTCGGTGGCCGAGCCGCGCCGCTGCTGGTTGAGGTAGCGGTTGATCAGCGAGCGGCGTACGTAGGCGATCGGCGACTGCGCGGCGCTCACCCTGGACCACTGCGGGTACAGCGCCACCAGGGTGTCCTGGACCAGTTCCTCGGCGGCCTGCCGGTCCCGGGTGAGCAGGTAGGCGGTGCCGAGCAGCGAGTCGGTGTGGTCCTCCACGAACTGCGCGAAGTGCGCAGCCGCCCGCGTAAGGACCATCATGCAAACAAGACAACTCCGCCTACCAAAACATTGCGTCCGAAACGCGGAAATCAGCGTGGGGTTGGCTTGCGGCGCCGCGTGACCGATGGCGACCTGCCTCGTTGACTTCTCCGACGGTGTGACTGCGACGGGCACGCTAAGATGGTGCTTTTCCGGACGTTCAGGACGGTTGGAGGAAGTGTTGACGAGCCTTCGGCGCATCGTCGGCGTCGCGGCCGCCGCGGCTGTGGTCTCCGGTGCCGGCCTGCTGCTGTCCAGCCCCACCAGCGCGGTGACCCCACCGACGCCGATCACGCTCGATGCGACCGGCATGTCCTCCGCCAGCTGCCCGCTGCCGTTGAACGGCTCGATGGCGGTCGTGCCCAACACCGGGGTTCAGTTCAAGCCGGGCGCCCTCAGTCCCGGAACCAGCGAGAGCCTGACCATCAAGCCGGCCCCGAACTCCACCGATCCCACCAGCTCAGCCGCTGTGGGCCTACCGACGGCCGGCGCTACCCCGATCACCTTCACCCGGGCCACCACCTACAACCTCACATGGCAGATCAAGAGCGTCGACCTGCTCGGAGCGGCCGTGGTGGTAGCCAGCCAGACCGGCAAGCTGATCATCGCCACCAGCGTGCAGAACTGCTCGGTAGTGGTGCAGCTGCCGGTGCCCAGCGTGTCGGCGTCGGTGGTGCCCAGCCCGATCATCAGCGCGATCAACGGTGGGCTCGGCGGCGTGGTGAGCAGCGCCAACGGCGCGCTCGGACCGATCAACAGCGCGCTGCCCTCGGTTCCCGCCCTGCCGGGGGTGCCGGGGCTGCCCAGCGTGCCGGGGCTGCCCAGCGTGCCGGGCGTGCCCGGCGGCGGCTCGCCGGGCGTCTCCCCGCCGCCCGGAGCCAACGTTCCGGGCACCAGTTACAAGCCGACCGGACCGACGGTCGCCGACCGCACCGTGCCCGACGGCTACGGCAACGGCAGCGGGCTGGGCGGCAGCTACGTCCCGGTCACCGGCGGCTCGATCGGTGCCGGTGCCCAGCAACCGGTCACCGGCAACGGCGCGGCGGCGGGCGCGGCCCCGGCCAAGCCGGGCATCAAGTCCGGCGGCTCCCCCCGGACCACCGAGTTGGCCTCGAACCGGCCGCGGTCGGCCCTGGGCGCGCTACCCACCCTCGCGGTGATCCTGGCCATCCTGGCGCTGTCCGGCGCGACCGCCTTCTACGCCCGCACCTTCCTGCTGCAGCCGGCCGAGGCCAGCGCCAAGGCCCCGGTTCCGCCCCGGACCTGAGGAAGGCCGGGAGCGCTGGCCCGCGACCCGACCCACTACCCGCAGGCCGGTAGTGGGTCACTTTGCCGGGGTGGAGAGTCAGGCGGCTGCCGCCCTACCATGCGATGCGAGGAGCGTCCGTAGGGAGGCTTATGCGGTCCGCACGGTGTAGCCGTGCGGATAGACGGTGACCGCGTTCCCGTACCGGGTGATCAGGGCGTCCGCGTAGGCCTTCGTGTAGTGAGCCAGTCTGACCTTGACCGTGTTGGTTTCGATATCGGGCCCCCACGTGGACAGTTCCACGCCCTGCTCCTGCCAGTAGCCATAGTCGGCGTAGATCCGGTCGCGCACCGCCTCAAGCTCCCGCAAGGACCGGCTCACCGAGCGATAGCGAACCGGAATCGGCAGGGCCCGGTACAGCCTGGTCTCCTGCGCCACGATGGCTTCGATCTCGGGGGTCGGCGGCCCGACCAGGTTCAGTTCGATGCCGTAACTGACGATCCGCAAAGCCGCGTACTCCGCGAAGTCGGATAGCTCCTGGTGCAGCCGGACCGCTA
>DASZEI010000075.1:0-2939 GCA_035940975.1 Jatrophihabitans sp.
GCCGCGAGGCCAGCGGCCTGATCGCCGCCCACCTGCAGTGGCACCTGGAGCGCGGGATCCGGTCGCTGCCGCTGGTGGACCGCTGACAGCCGGCCAGCACGCGGCAGCGGTACTCACGCCGCAGCAGTACTCACCCCGGCAGCAGTACTCACCCCGGCAGCAGTACTACGGTGACCCCCATGCCCGCCCGCCGCTCGTCCTGGCCGGACCCGCCGCCGCACCCGAGCGGCGCCCGGCCGCCCGACATCCCGGCCGGCCTGCTGCCGAGGCACGTCGCGATCGTGATGGACGGCAATGGCCGGTGGGCCAACAGCCGCGGCCTGCCCCGCACCGAGGGGCACCGGGCCGGCGAGGCGGCCCTGATGGACGTGCTGTTCGGGGCGATGCAGATCGGCGTCCCGGTGCTCTCGGCCTACGCGTTCTCGACCGAGAACTGGCGGCGCTCGCCGGATGAGGTCCGGTTCCTGATGGGCTTCAACAAGGAGGTCATCCGCCGCCGCCGCGACGAGCTCAACAGCTACGGCGTCCGGATCCGCTGGGCCGGCCGCCGGCCGCGGCTGTGGCGCAGCGTGATCAGCCAGCTGGAGGACGCCGAGCAGTTCACCGAGCGCAACGACCGGCTGACCCTGCAGTTCTGCGTGAACTACGGCGGCCGCGCCGAGGTGGTGGACGCCACCCGCAGGATCGCCGAGCTGGCGGCGGCCGGCCGGATCGACCCGTCCAAGATCGATGAGAAGATGTTCGCCCGCTACCTGGACGAGCCGGACCTGCCCGACGTCGACCTGTTCCTGCGCACCTCCGGCGAGCAGCGCACCTCGAACTTCCTGCTGTGGCAGTCGGCCTACGCTGAGCTGATGTTCCTCGACACTCCGTGGCCGGACTTCGACCGCCGGCACTTCTGGGCCGCATGCGCCAGCTACGCCGGGCGGGACCGTCGCTTCGGCGGCGCCGTAGACGCCAGCGCCGTAGACGCCAGCGCAGAGGATGCCAGCGCCGTAGACGCCAGCGCAGAGGATGCCAGCTCCCAGGTCGGCGCCCCGTGATCGCGCTGCTGCAGTTCCGTCCGGACGGCGCGACCGGGCGGTTCCAGTCCGAGGCCGAGCAGGCGTTGCGGCTGCTGGCCGAGCGGCCGGGCTTCCTGCGGGGCGCTGTGGGCCGGTCCACCGACGACGCCGGCAGTTGGCTGCTGCTGACCGAGTGGGAGTCGGTCGGCGCGTACCGGCGCGGCCTGGGCGACTACCAGGTCAAGCTGCTCGCCACTCCACTGCTGGCCCAGGCCCTCGATCAGCCGAGCGCGTTCGAAGTGTTGCTGCGGATCGAGCAGGACGGCCAGGAGACCGCACGGACCAGTGACCGGGCCGTAGACGCCGACTGGGGCGCCCGGAAAGACCTCGGCGCCGCGCCGGACGGCTGACGGCGCGAGGACGCGATTTCCTTGAATGCGGCGGGACCCGCGCGGTGCGACTACGTCCGCCATACATCGACCGCGATCTCGCGCATCTGCTCGCTGAAGCGCCCCTCGGGACTGACCTCGGCAAGAAGCTCCCGCAGCGCGGCTTCGAAGTCCTGAGCCCGGTCGCCGAAGAGGTGGGGGGCCGCGCTGGACAGTGAGAACACGCTGGCGACGACGTCATCGGCGCTACGGGTCACCACGGAGCCCGGGACCTCGATCCGGGTCGGGCTGGAGAAGCCGGCGGCCTGGTAGATCTCGGCCTCGTAGCGTCCTCTGTCTGCCTCGTCGATCGGGACGTCGGGCAGGGTTCCCTGTCCTGCGCGGCGGCGCGGGCCCAGGAAGCGCTTGACGAGATCATCGATCTCCCGCCGTGGCGGCCTCGGGTGCGGCAGCGGCAGGTCACCGTCGACACCTTGGTGCGTCGTGGCGTGCACGTGCACCACGACGCCGTCCCCGGCGAGTACGTCACGCAGCCGGCGGGCCACGAGTGCCCGATCCATCCAATGGAAGGACTGGGCCAGGGTTACCGCGCGAAACGGACCGAGTTCGGCGGGGAGCTCTTCGGCCCGCAGGTTCACCCAGTCGACGTTCGAGATCCCGGCGGCTTCAGCCTGCCGCGCCGCTTCGGCCAGCATCTCGGCGTCGGCGTCCAGGCCCGTTGCCTGCTCGAACCAGGGAGCGAGCAGGAGCGTGAGGGAACCCGGCCCGCAGCCGACGTCGAGCAGGCGGCCGGTGCCGTCCAGGGCGAGCTCGTCGACCAGAGCATCGACCAGCTCCTGGCTGTAGGACACCCGGCCCTGGACGTAGTAGGCCGCGCTTCCGGCGTACAGCGATGGGTCCCACTCCCAGCCGAGGTCGCTCACCGGACCAGTATGTCCGCGGCGCGGCGTTCGGCGCCCCGGGCCGGCTGGGTAGATTGGTTTCCGGGAGCAAGCTCGAAGACCTGCAGCGAACTCGAAGAGCTACAGCAACGTCGAAGAGACAACGACACCGGTGAGGTGAGCATCCTGGCGGCGACCGAGTCCGAGCTGGCCACCGCGGCCGGCACGGACCCTGACACACCCGCCTCCCAGGCAGCCGTTGCCGCCACGGCTGCCGAACCAGCACCCGCTGGCACCGGTCGACGCGGGCTGATGTCCGGCCGGACCCTGACGATCCTGCGCTGGGCGGCGATCGGCGCCTGGGCGCTGGCCATCGGCTACTGGATCCGCCGGGACGGGCTGGCCTTCGACCGCAACACCGTGCTGCTCTACGTCTGCACCGGCCTGCTGGCCGCCAGTATCGGCCGCCGGCGGGGCCTGACCATGCTTCTCGACTGGCTGCCGTTCGCCGCCGTGCTGCTGCTCTATGACCTGAGCCGGGGCGCTGCCGATGCGCTCGGCCGGCCGACCGAGTGGTACTTCCAGCTGGATTTCGACCGGAACGTGTTCGGCGTCGAGCCGACCGTCTGGTTGCAGTCCCACCTCAAGGAGCCGTTCGCCCCCTG
>DASZEI010000076.1:0-8992 GCA_035940975.1 Jatrophihabitans sp.
GACCTCGGCCAGCTCGGACGGCAGCTCGGAGCGCAGCCCGTGGCCGTCGAGGGGCCGGGACTCCTGGGCCGCGATGGCGATCTCGGTCTCGACGTCGAGCGGGTAGTGCGTCCGGATCTGGGAGCCGAAGCGGTCCTTCAGCGGGGTGATGATGCGGCCGCGGTTGGTGTAGTCCTCGGGGTTGGCGCTGGCGACCATCAACAGGTCCAGCGGCAGGCGCAACTGGTAGCCACGCACCTGGATGTCGCGCTCTTCCAGCACGTTGAGCATCGCCACCTGGATGCGCTCGGCCAGGTCGGGCAGCTCGTTCACGGCGAAGATGCCGCGGTTGGTGCGGGGCACCAGGCCGTAGTGCACCGTCTCGGGATCTCCGAGCGCGCGGCCTTCGGCCACCTTGATCGGGTCGACATCGCCGATCAGGTCGCCGACCGAGGTGTCCGGTGTGGCCAGCTTCTCGCCGTAGCGCTCGCTGCGGTGCTTCCAGGTGACGGGCAGCTCGTCTCCGAGGGCGGCCAGCAACCGGCGCGATGCGGGAGTGATCGGCGCGTAGGGGTGTTCGTTGAGCTCGGAGCCCGCGATCACCGGCGTCCACTCGTCGAGCAGCCCGATCAGCGTCCGGATCAGCCGGGTCTTGCCCTGGCCGCGCTCACCGAGCAGCACCAGGTCGTGGCCGGCCAGCAGCGCTCGTTCCACCTCGGGCACCACGGTGTCGTCGAAGCCGACGATTCCCGGCAGGCTCGGCAGTCCGGCCGCCAGCCGGGCGATCAGATTCTGCCGGATCTCGGCCTTCACGACCCGGTGCACGTGCCCGGAGGCGCGCAGCTCACCCAGCGTGGTGGTTCCCGGTGCTGTAGTCACCGTTTGACGCTACGTCGCCAACCCGGTTTCGGCTACGTCAGTCCGGTCCGGACCGGTGCCCCGACTCAACAGCGGTGGGGCGGCGGTACGGCCCGGCGGTCAGCCGCGCGGGTTGAGGGCGGCGGGTCAGCCGCCGTACGGCTTGGCGGTCAGCAAGGTCACCGTCACGGTCTTGCCGGTGGGCGTGGAGTAGGACACCTCGTCGCCCTCCTTGGCACCGGTCAGCGCCTGGCCCAGCGGTGAGGCCGAGGAGTACACGTCGAGGTCGGTGGTTCCGGCCTCCTCCCGGGATCCGATCAGGAACGTCTCGACATCGTCGCTGTCAGGCGCGCCGAACCGGACGGTGACCACCATGCCGGGGCCGGCGGTCCCCTCGCTGGTGGGTGCCTCGCCGACCTTGGCCTCGCGCAGCAACTTGGTCAACTGCAGGATCCGGCCCTCTTGCTTGCCCTGCTCCTCGCGGGCCGCGTGGTAGCCACCGTTCTCCCTCAGATCGCCCTCTTCACGGCGGGCGTTGATCTCCTGGGCCATCGCGGGCCGGTTGGCGATCAGCTGCTGGAGTTCCCTCGACAGGCGGTCATAGGCATCTTGGGTAAGCCAAGTGGTCGAGGAGGTGCCGGTACTCACGGTGTGACTCCCAATGCTGCGCCGGCCAGGTGGCTGCGCCGGTCAGAGGTGCGGGTGGTGTGCCTGAAGTTCTAGAACGTAACACCGGCGCGTGGAGTTCCGCTAAATGAGGCCCGGTGACCCGGATGGCCTCGCAGGCCCCGCCCACCCGGTGCCGGGGCGCCGGGTGCCGGGCTGGCTAGGCCCCCGAGAGTGGGGGTTGTCCGACCCATCGGGAACAATGACGGGGTGCCCGATACTTCTGTTCCCGTGATACCTGGACCGCCGGCCACCAGACCTTCCGCTGCTCAGACCGTGGCTCCGGCAGCTGCTGAGTCCGGCTCGGGCCAGCAGTTGCGGCTGATGTGCGTGCACGCCCACCCCGACGACGAGTCGAGCAAGGGCGCCGCCACGATGGCCCGCTACGTCGACGAGGGTGTCGAGGTGCTGGTGGTCAGCTGCACCGGTGGTGAGCGCGGTGACGTGCTCAATCCCGCGCTCAAGGACCGTCCCGAGATCGAGGAGAACATCCGCGAGATCCGCCGGGCCGAGATGGCTCAGGCGCAGCGGGTACTGGGCTTCCAGCATCACTGGCTGGGCTACGTCGACTCCGGCCTGCCCGAGGGTGACCCGCTGCCACCGCTGCCCGAGGGCTGCTTCGCGCTGGTGCCGCTGGAGGAATCCACCCGGAAGCTGGTCGAGCTGATCCGCCGGTTCCGGCCGCATGTGATCACCACCTACAACGAGAACGGTGGCTACCCGCACCCGGATCACATCCGTTGCCACGAGATCTCGGTGGCGGCCTTCGAGGCGGCCGGCGACCCGGAGGCGTTCCCCGGCACCGGAGACCCCTGGCAGCCGCTGAAGCTCTACTACGACGTGACGTTCACCCGCGAGCGCGTCGAGGCCTTCCACACCGCCCTGGTCGAGCGCGGCATCGAGTCGCCCTACGCGGAATGGCTGACGAACTGGGAGGAGCGCGCGGCCGGCAGGCGCGCGCCCAAGGTGACGACCAGCATCTACTGCGCCGACCACTTCGAGCGCCGGGACGCCGCCCTGCTGGCCCATGCCACCCAGGTCGATCCGCAGGGCTGGTTCTTCAAGGTGCCGCTGGACGTCCAGCGCGAGGTCTTTCCGTGGGAGCAGTTCGAGCTGGCCCGGTCGCTGGTCGACACCGACATTCCTGAGGACGACCTGTTCGCCGGGGTGCGGGAGCGGGTGCACGCCACGTGAGCCTGCACGCCGCGGCGGTGCTGGCCGCTTCGGACAAGGGCAAGGGCAGCCCGATCGGGCTGTTCGTGGTGCTGCTGCTGGTCATTGCGGTGTACCTGCTGTACCGCTCGATGACCGGCCACCTCCGCCGGCTGCCGGAGAAGTTTCCCGGTTACGGCGGCACGGATGCCGCAGCCGCGGATACCCCCGAAGGGACGGCCGCCGCGGGCACTCCGGCTGGGACGGCTGATGCTGCCGGGACGGCTGGCATTAGTGGGCCGGCTCCTGAGGCGCGGACCGACGGCGACCCGGTGCGCCCGGCCACCGGACCCGAACCACCCGCCGACCACTAGCCACCTCGCGGTTCCGCAGCGACGTTCGGGGCAGGCCGCTCAGTCTTCCCGCACCCGGGCCCGGCCGGCCTTGATCTGGCTGCGCTGCTTCTTCACGTCCAGCCGGCGCTGCCTGGCCCCGCGCGAGGGCCGGGTGGGCCGCCGCGGTGGCGGCGGCGGGGCCAGCGCCTCGCTCAAGTAGTTCACCAGCCGAGCCCGGGCAGCGAGCCGGTTCTGCAGCTGCGAGCGCTGCTCGGCGGCGGTGATCGACAGCACGCCGTCGACCAACCGGGGCGCCAGGTATGCCAGCGCCCTCGACCGCTGTAGCTCGGTCAGCGCGCTCGAGTGCCGGACGTCGAAGCGCAGCTCCACCCGGCTGTCGGTGGTGTTGACACCCTGCCCGCCGGGTCCCGACGCGCGCGAGAACCGTTCGACCAGCTCGGTGGCCGGCACGGTCAGGCCGCCCGGCACGCCACGTCCCGGCGGCACCACCAGGTCGCCCGAAACTCCTGAGGTCATCGGTTCCGGCGGCTAGTGCGCCGGCAGCGTCACGCCCGCCGGCCGGGACTGCACGTCGCGCATCCAGGCGCTGACCTCGTCGGGCCGTCGGGGCAGGCCGCCCGACAGGTTCACCGCCGCGCCGTCGGTGACCAGGATGTCGTCCTCGATCCGGATCCCGATACCGCGCCACTCGGCCGGCACCGACAGGTCGTTGGGCTGGAAGTACAGCCCGGGCTCGACCGTGAGGACGTACCCGGCGCCGAGCTGGCCGTCCCGGTTCATCTCCGTCCTGGCCAACCCGCAGTCGTGCACGTCGATGCCCAGCATGTGGCTCACCGAGTGCAGGGTGTAGCGGCGGTGCAGGCCGGCGCCCGGCGCGTCAGGATCGCTGGCGCACGAGACGTCGGCGGTCACCGGCAGCACGCCCCAGGAGTGCAAGTGATCGGCCAGCACCCACATCGCGGCGTTGTTGGCGGCCAGGAAGTCGGCTCCGGCCTTCACCTCGGCGATGCCGGCCTCCTGCGATTCGAGCACCGCCTCGTACAGCTTTCGCTGCAGGTCGGTCCAGGTGCCGTTCACCGGCAGGGTGCGGGTCACGTCGGCGGTGAACAGCGAGTCGACCTCGACACCCATGTCGGCCAGCAGCAACTGGCCGTCGGCCAGGTCGCCGTCGTTGCGCCACCAGTGCAGGGTGGTGCTGTGCCGCCCGGCGCCGACGATCGAGCTGTAGCCCACGTCGTTGCCCTCGAACCGGGCGCGCCGCCAGAAGGTGCCCTCCAGCCAGCGCTCGCCGCGGCGCCCGCCGGCGGCCAGCACGGCCGGCAGCTCGGCGGCCACGTCGGCGAAGCCGCGCGCGGTGGCGTCGCAAGCCGCCTGCAGCTGGCTGATCTCCCAGTCGTCCTTGACCAGCCGCAGCTCGTCGATCACCTGCTGCAACTTGGCCGGCTCAGCACCCGGCAGCAGGGCGTCCACGCTCGGGTCCACCCCGCGCGGGGCCAGCACCGGCCGTCCCCGATGGGCTTCGAGGTCGCGGCCGAGCTCGGTCAGCGGCCGGGTCGAGATGCCGAGCACCGCCTCGGTGTCGGCGACGGTGGGCACGTTGCCGACCCACAGCGCACCGTAGACCCGGTTCGTGAAGTAGCCCGGAGTCCCGGGGCCCTCGTACTCGCGCAGGTACAGCGTCGCGGTGTGGCCGGAGTCAGGGCCGGCGCCGGACGGGGCGAGCACCAGCACCGCACCCTCGACCGTCTCGCCGGTCAGCCAGGTGAAACCGGACCAGGCGCGAAAGCTGTAATCGGTGTCGTACGCGCGCACCTTCAGCACCCCGGCCGGGATGACCACCAGCTGACCACCGAAGGCCGCCGACAGTGCCGCGCGGTGGTGGGCGTAGCTGGCCGCACCTGACGAGGGCGTCCCGCTCCGGCTGGCCGGGTGCGGCATCACCGGTGCCGGGCCCCAGTTCGCGGCCATCGCCCGGGCCAGCTCGCCCGACAGCGGGAGGTCGTGCGAGCCGGAGCCCCCGACCGGGGCAGCGGCGGTTTCGGGAGCGGGCTCAGCCGGCTCGGCGGCTGCGGTGTGCGGCGCGGTCTCAGCAGTCATGGCTGTGAGTCTAGGCCCGAATAGGCCGCGCGCTCGTGCGGTTTAGCTGCCGGCTCCCGGCCCGAGCCCCCTGCGCCGGCCGACGGGCCTGCGCGCCTGCGACTAGCGTATGGCCATGCCTGCCGACCTGAATCCCACCACCATCCGGACCGCTCCCAAGGTGCTGTTGCACGACCATCTCGACGGCGGCCTGCGGCCCCAGACGATCATCGACCTCGCCGCCGGGATCGGCTATGAGAAGCTGCCGAGCACTGATGCGGGGCTGCTGGGGCAGTGGTTCATCGAATCGGCCAATTCCGGCTCGCTGGTGCGCTACCTGGAAACCTTCGACCACACCGTCGCGGTGATGCAGACCCGCGAGGGGCTGCACCGGGTCGCCAGCGAGTGCGCGCAGGACCTGGCCGAGGACGGCGTGGTGTACGCCGAGGTCAGGTGGGCGCCGGAGCAGCACGTCACCGAGGGCCTGAACCTGGAGGAGGTGATGGACGCGACCCTGGAGGGCTTCGCGCACGGCAGCCAGGCCGCCTCGGAGAAGGGCCAGCAGATCCGGATCGGCTCGCTGGTCACCGCCATGCGGCACGCCGCCCGGTCCCGCGAGATCGCCGAGCTGGCGGTGGCCTACCGCGACCGGGGCGTGGTCGGCTTCGACATCGCCGGCGCCGAGGCCGGCTTCCCGCCCACCCGGCACCTGGACGCCTTCGAGTACCTGCGGCGGGAGAACTTCCACTTCACCATCCACGCCGGTGAGGCGTTCGGGCTGCCCTCGATCTGGGAGGCCATCCAGTGGTGCGGGGCGGACCGGCTCGGCCACGGCGTCCGGATCATCGACGACATCTCCTCCGACGGCCAGAGCCTGGAGCAGCGGGTCGCCTCTGCTGAGATGGGCCGGCTGGCCCAGTACGTCCGGGACAAGCGGATCCCGCTGGAGATGTGCCCGTCCTCCAACATCCAGACCGGTGCGGCGCCCTCGATCGCCGAGCATCCCATCGGCCTGCTGCGGCGGCTGCACTTCCGGGTCACGGTGAACACCGACAACCGGTTGATGAGCGGGACGTCGATGACCCGGGAGATGGCGCTGCTGGCCGAGGCCTTCGGCTACACCTGGACCGACCTGCAGTGGCTGACCATCAACGCCATGAAGAGCGCCTTCATCCCCTTCGACGACCGGTTGGCGATCATCAACGGCCAGATCAAGCCCGGCTACACCGCGCTCAACCTCTGAGCAGGCCTGTCGGCCGGCGGCGCGAGGACTCAGTCCAGCGGGTAGGCCAGCCGGGGCAGCGCCGCCTGCAGGTCGGCGGCGAAGGCCAGCAGCCGCTCGTCGTCGCCACGCCGGCCCAGCACGCTGACTCCGAGCGGCAGGCCGGCCGAGGTTCCGGCCGGCAGGCTGATCGACGGCGAGCCGGTCACCGCGCACAGCGACGAGGTCAGCAGGCCGTGCTCCGGCGCGTCCCCGTAGCTGATCGGCCAGGCCGGTGAGTTGGTCGGGGCCAGCGCGAAGTCGCAGTCGCCGAGCACGTCGGCCAGTGCCTGCGCGCAGGCCTCGTCGGCCGTCCGCCGGTACTCCTGATAGGCGCTGGAGTCGGTGCCACCTTCCAGCTCCGAGCAGAGCTGGAAGATCTCGTCGGAGAACCGGGACAGCTCCACCTCGTCGGCCCGGTTGAAGGCCAGCAGCCCCGGCCAGTCGCGGGGATGCGGGCCGGGACGAGCCCGCAGGTAGGCCGGCAGCTCCACCGAGAACTCGGCCAGCAGCGCCTGGAACTCGGCGTCCTCGAACGGGCTGGCGGTCGCCGCGCGGGTCTCGGCCAGCACGCAGCCGGCCCGGCGCAACCCCTCTGCCACCGCGTCGAAGACGGCCGCGACGTCCTCGGTCATCCCCTCCGGTCGCCAGAGCGCCACCCGGCGGCCGGCCAGGCCGGGCGACCGGCCCGCGGTGGCGGCCGGTGAGCTCCCCGAGAGCACCGCGAACAGCGCGGCGGCGTCGGAAACCGTCCGTGCCATCGGCCCGGCGGTGTCCTGCCGCGAGCTGATCGGCACGATGCCGGCGCCCGGCAGCCGGCCCAGCGTCGGCTTGAAACCGACCACGCCGCACACCCCGGCCGGTGAGACGATCGAGCCGTCGGTCTCGGTGCCCACCGCCAGCGGGGCCAGGCCCGCCGCGATCGCCGCCGCCGAGCCCGAGGACGAGCCGGAGGTGTTGCGGTCGGGATCGAACGGGTTGCGGGTCTGGCCCCCGACCGCGCTCCAGCCGCTGGTCGAGGCGGTCGAGCGGAAGTTGGCCCATTCGGACAGGTTGGTCGAGCCCAGCACCACCAGGCCGCTGCCGCGCAACCGCTCGACCAGCGGGGCGTCGCCGGCCGGGGGCGAGTCGAGCAGCGCCCGGGAGCCGGCCGTGCCGGGCAGCCCGGCGGCCTCGATGTTGTCCTTGATCAGGATCGGCACGCCGTCCAGCGCCCCGACGGCAGCCCCGGCGCGTCGCCGGGCATCGCTGGCCTCGGCAGCCGCGCGGGCGCCGTCGGCGTCCACCGCGAGCACCGCGTTCAGCCGCGGGTTCAGCCGGTCGATCCGGTCGAGGTAGAAGTCGGTGAGTTCCAGCGCCGACAGCGTGCCCTCGCTGAGCAGTCGCTGCGCTTCGGCCGCGGTGTGCTCAGCGGGGCTCGTCATCGGCGACGTCGACATCGGCGGCGTCCTCCTCGACCGCGGTCACCGGGGTGGCGCTGGAGCCTTCCCAGCGCAGCCAGGACTCGATCCGGACCAGCGCGCGCTCCCAACTGGTGGCGATCACGTCCCCGAGCCGGATCCACTCGGCTGAGCCGTCCCGGCCGGAGTAGCTGGTGTCGCCCTCGACCAGCAGCGCGTACTCCCGGGTGCCGGTCAGCAGCGAGCGCAGCATGCCGTCCTCGCAGCAGTCGGCGATCCGGGCCGCCACGTCGATGGTGTCGGCCAGTTCCGAGACCGTCTCGGCGTCGGGCTCGGCGGCGGCCAGCTCGTAGACCCGGTCGAAGTCGTAATTCGCCTCGGGGGCCGGCGACAGCGCCCGCTTGCCCCGGTTCACGAACGCGTTCCAGGCCGGGTGGTCGGCCAGGTCGTGGTCGGGATGGTCGCCGAGCCAGGTGTTGAGCTCGTCCGGGGTACCCAGCAGCACGATCTTGGAGCCGTCGCCGAGAAAGCCCTGCCACTCCTCGCCGTCGGCGTCCTCCCAGGGCGGGGCGAACAGGGTGAGGCCGGTGCGCCCGTTGGCGGACAGCGAGACGGCGACGATCGGATCGGCGAAGGACGGCATGACAGGCAACTTAGCCGGTTATCGCCGCGCCGGTGACGCCGGGCTCAGACACCCAGCGGATGCCAGACCGTCTTGGTCTCGACGAAGGCGGCCAGCCGTGACATGCCGGGCTCGGCCGCCAGGTCCAGCGTCGCCGGGGCCAGCACCCGCTTGACGTTGTCGGCCGCTGCCTGGGCCAGCGGCACCCGGTCGGCCGGCGCGATCCCGGTCAGGTCGAGGCAGTCGACATCGCGGTGGCTGGCCAGCCAGGGCGCCAGCTCGGCCGCCGACCCGGTCAGCAGGTTGAGCACGCCGGCCGGCAGGTCCGAGGTCGCCAGGGCCTCGGTGAGCGAGACCGCCGGCAACGGCCGCTCGGTGGAGGCCAGCACCACCACGGTGTTGCCGGTGGTCAGCGCCGGTGCGACCACCGACACGAAACCGAGCAGCGAGGACTCCTGCGGGGCGATGATGCCGACCACGCCGGACGGTTCGGGCAGCGAGAAGTTGAAATACGGTCCGGCGACCGGGTTCGCCCCGCCCACCACCTGGGCGTACTTGTCGCTCCATCCCGCGTACCAGACCCAGCGGTCGATGGCGGCGTCCACCTGCGCCGCGGCGGCCC
>DASZEI010000077.1:0-2791 GCA_035940975.1 Jatrophihabitans sp.
AAGGATCGCTTCGGCGCCGAGATCCGCACCCACTACCCCATCGATCTCGACGACGAGTTGCAGCTGATCGCCCAGGAGGCCGCGGTGCTCTGGGATGGCACCGACTCCGACGGTGTCGAGATCATCTCGCACGGCGCCCCGCTGGTTCCCTCGCACCTGCTCGAGGTGGTGGCTCGGTTCGCCCGCAACGTTCGCGACGCACCACAGGTGGACCAGCGCTCCGGGGTGTCTGCCCGGTTCGCGATCGCGGCGGTCGAAACGGTGGCCGCGTCCGCCGTGCGGCGTGCCGCGATCAACGGCGAGCCGATGGCGGTGGCCCGGATCTCGGACCTGCCGTCGATCGTGCCGGCCTCGCGCGGCAAGGTCGAGTTCGAGGACACTGACGAGGGCCGCGAGTTCGAGGTGCTGGAGCACCTGCTGCGGCGGGCGATCGCCGAAACCGGCCGGGCCAGGCTCGCCGGCCTGGATCTGCGGCCACTGCAGCAGAAATTCGACTCCGGGCTTCTGGTGGAGTCCGGCGACACCGTCTCGGCGGACAAGCTGCTGGAACAGCTCGGCACCATCCCGGGGTTGGCCACGCTGCTCGAACGGCTCGAGCCCGACAGCGTGCACGAGGGCCCGGCCACCGTAGGCATCGCCGCTGCCGCCGTCGAGTTCGCCCTGGAGGGGTTGTACCTGAACAAGCGGCTGGCCAAGGAATCGGCCGGTGGCAGAACAGTGTACGGCGCATGATGAGCGCTCGCGCGAAGAGCCGTTGGTGGACGTTCGCGAGCATCGAGCGACGCAGGAGCGAGGAGCGCAGCGAATGGCAGCGATGAGCGCTCGCGCGAAGAGCCGTTGGTGGTCCCTATGAGCGTCCGCTACGGCGCCTGGCACGGCGGCGCGGACCCGCTGGAGCCGCCCTACGACATTCGCCAGGCCCTGGATGAGATCGGCGAGGACGTGCTGGCGGGGATGTCCCCACGTACCGCGCTGAACCGCCTGATGCGCTCGGGTGTGGACGGTCGCAGCGGGCTGGACGCGCTGCGCCAGCGGGCTCGCAACCAGGCCCGGAAACTGCGCAACTCCGGAAGGCTGGACGGCACCCTGAACAAGGTGCGCCAGCTGCTGGACCAGGCACTGGACAGCGAGCGCGCCGCGCTGTTTCCCGATCCGGCCGATTCGGCGCGGCTGGCCGAGAGCGAGCTGGACGCGCTGCCGGCCGACACTGCCCGGGCCGTCCGCGCGCTCGCCGACTACCAGTGGCGCTCACCGGAAGCTGCCGCGGCCTACCAGCAGATCTCGGATCTGCTGCGCTCGGAAGTACTCGACGCCCAGTTCGCCGGGCTGCGCGACGCGCTGGCCAATCCCGATCCGCGTGCCATGGAGCAGATCCGGCGAATGCTGGACGATCTCAACGAGATGCTGGACGCCGACGCGCGGGGCGAGCACACCGACGCCGACTTCGCCGAGTTCATGGCCAAGCATGGCCAGTTCTTCCCGGACAACCCGGCCAACCTCGCCGAGCTCATCGACTCGCTCGCGCGGCGGGCCGCGGCTGCGGAGCGGCTGATGAACTCCCTCACCCCGCAGCAGCGGGCCGAGCTCGGCTCGTTGATGGATCAGGCACTCGGTCAGGCCGGCCTCGGCGATCAGCTCAGCCGGCTGCAGCAGTCGCTGCGGGCTGCCCGTCCCGACCTGCCGTGGGGCGGCTCGGAACGCATGTCGGGTGAGCAGCAGCTCGGTTACGCCGACGGCACCGAAGCCCTGGCCGAGCTGGCCGATCTCGATGAGCTGGCCGAACTGGCCGGGCAGGACTACCCCGGCGCGAGCCTGGCCGACATCGACGACGAACTCGTCGAGCGCGCGCTGGGCCAGCAGGCGGTCGAGGACCTCGATCAGCTGCGCCGGATCGAGCGTGAGCTGCAGCGGCAGGGCTATCTCGAACAGGGTGGCCGCGGCCTGGAACTCAGCCCGCGGGCACTGCGCAGGCTCGGCACCACGGCACTGCGCAAGGTGTTCGCCGCGCTGGAGTCCGGCGGCCGGGGCGAGCATGACGTGCGCGACGCCGGCGCCGCCGGTGAGATAACCGGCGCCAGCCGGGAATGGCGTTTCGGGGACGAGCAGCCGCTGGATGTGGTGCGCACCGTGCGCAACGCGGTGCTGCGCACCGGCCCGGGCCCGCTGCGGTTGAATGCCGAAGACTTCGAGGTGGTCGAGACCGAACGCCGATCCTCGGCGGCGGTAGCGCTGCTGGTCGACATGTCGTACTCGATGGAGCTGCGCGGCACCTGGGGCGAGGCCAAGACCACCGCGCTGGCATTGCACTCGCTGGTCAGCACGAAGTACCCGCAGGACGCCATCGAGATCATCGGCTTCTCCGACTACGCCCGCACCATGACCCCCCGCGCCCTGGTGAATCACGACTGGGAACGGGTGTACGGCACCAATCTGCAACATGCGCTGATGCTGGCTCGCCGGCACCTGGACAAGCACCGCGGCGCCGAGCCGGTGATCCTGGTGATCACCGACGGCGAGCCCACCGCGCACCTGGCCCCGGACGGCTACTCCGACTTCTGCTGGCCGCCGTCCCGGGAGACGATCGCCGCGACCTTGGCAGAGGTGCAGCGATGCACCCGGCGCGGTGCGACCATCAACATCTTCATGCTCGACGACGAGCCCCGACTGGTCGACTTCATGCAGGAAGTGGGCCGCCGCAACGGCGGACGGGTCTTCCTGCCGAAGTCCGGCTCGCTCGGCGAGTACGTAGTGGCCGACTACCTCAAAGCCCGCAACGGCCGGCGCCGGGCCG
>DASZEI010000078.1:0-4350 GCA_035940975.1 Jatrophihabitans sp.
TTGGCGACGTCCTGGAAGTGCAGGCCGGTGGTGGGCTCGTCCAGCACGTAGATGGTGCGCCCGGTCGAGCGCTTCTGCAGCTCGCTGGCCAGCTTCACCCGCTGCGCCTCGCCGCCGGACAGCGTCGGGGCCGGCTGTCCGAGTCGGACGTAGCCCAGCCCCACGTCCACCAGGGTCTCCAGGTGCCGGGCGATCTTCGAGATCGGCCGGAAGAACTCGGCCGCCTCGTCGATCGGCATGTCCAGCACCTCGGAGATGGTCTTGCCCTTGTAGTGCACCTCCAGGGTCTCCCGGTTGTACCGGGCGCCCTTGCACACCTCGCACGGGACGTAGACGTCCGGCAGGAAGTTCATCTCGATCTTGATGGTGCCGTCACCGGCGCAGTTCTCGCACCGGCCGCCCTTGACGTTGAAGGAGAACCGGCCCTGCTGGTAGCCCCGGACCTTGGCCTCGGTGGTCTCGGAGAACAGCTTGCGGATGTGGTCGAAGACCCCGGTGTAGGTGGCCGGGTTGGACCGCGGGGTACGCCCGATCGGCGACTGGTCGACGCCGACCACCTTGTCGAGCTGCTCCAGCCCGGTGACCCGCCGGTGCCGTCCGGGTGGCATCTTGGCGCCGTTGATCTTGTTGGCCAGCGTCGAGTAGAGGATGTCGTTGACCAGCGTGGACTTGCCCGAGCCCGACACACCCGTCACGGCGACGAACACGCCCAGCGGGAACCGGACGTCGATGTTGCGAAGGTTGTGCTCGCGGGCGCCCTCGACCACCAGCTCCCGGCCGGGGCTGGCGGTCCGCCGGATCACCGGCACCTCGATGGTCCGCCGGCCCGACAGGTAGCTGCCGGTGATCGAGTCCTTGGACGCCAGCAGCTCCTCGAGGGTGCCCGACACCACCACTTGGCCGCCGTGCTCGCCGGCCTGCGGCCCGATGTCGACGATCCAGTCGGCGGCCCGGATGGTGTCCTCGTCGTGCTCGACCACGATCAGGGTGTTGCCGAGGTTGCGCAGCCGGATCAGGGTCTCGATCAGCCGCCGGTTGTCGCGCTGGTGCAGGCCGATCGAGGGTTCGTCGAGGACGTAGAGCACCCCGACCAGGCCGGCCCCGATCTGGGTCGCCAGCCGGATCCGCTGCGCCTCGCCGCCGGCCAGGGTGGCCGCGGCCCGGTTCAGCGAGAGGTAGTCCAGCCCGACGTCGACCAGGAAGCCGAGCCGTGAGTTGACCTCCTTAATCACCCGGACGGCGATCATCTCCTCGCGCTCGGTCAGCCGCAGGCCGGCCAGGAACTTCGCGGCCTGGCCGATCGAGAGCGCGCACACCTCGGCGATGGACTTGCCGGCCACCGTGACCGCCAGGATCTCGGGCTTGAGCCGGGTGCCGCCGCAGGTCGGGCAGTCCACCTCGCGCATGAAGCCCTCGTACTTCTCCCGGCTCCAGTCGCTGTCGGTCTCGGCGTGCCGGCGCTCCAGCCACGGCACCACGCCCTCGTAGCTGGCGTAGTAGGAGCGCTCCCGGCCGTAGCGGTTCTTGTACCGGACGTGCACCTGTTCGGAGCTGCCGTGCAGCACCGCCTTCTGGGCGCGGGCCGGCAGCCGGTCCCACCGGGCGTGCACGCTGAAGCCGATCTGGTCGGCCAGCCCTTCGAGCAGCCGCAGGAAGTAGTCGTTGTTCTGGCCGTTGGCCCACGGGGCCACCGCGCCGCCGGCCAGCGACAGCGCCGGGTCGGGCACCAACAGCTCGGGGTCGACCTCCTTGCGGGTGCCGATGCCGGTGCAGGCGGGGCAGGCCCCGAACGGGGAGTTGAACGAGAACGACCTGGGCTCGAGATCGTCGATGGCCAGCGGGTGCTCGTTCGGGCAGGCCAGCCGCTCGGAGAACCGGCGCTCGCGGTGCGGGTCGTCGTCGGGCAGGTCGACGAAGTCCAGGATCACCAGGCCGCCGGCCAGCCCCAGCGCGGTCTCGACCGAATCGGTGATCCGCTGCTTGGCCGAGGCTCGGGCGGTCAGCCGGTCCACCACCACCTCGATGGTGTGCTTCTCCTGCTTCTTCAGCGTCGGGGGCTCGGTGAGTGGATAGTTGGTGCCGTCCACCCGGACCCGGGAGTAGCCCTTGGTCTGCAGGTCGGCGAACAGGTCGACGTACTCGCCCTTGCGCTCCCGGATCACCGGGGCCAGCACCTGGAACCGGGTGCCCTCCGGCATCTCGAGCACCCGGTCGACGATCTGCTGCGGGGTCTGCTTGCTGATCGGCTCGCCGCAGATCGGGCAGTGCGGGTGCCCGATCCGGGCGTAGAGCAGCCGCAGGTAGTCATAGACCTCGGTGATCGTGCCGACCGTGGAGCGCGGGTTGCGCGAGGTGGACTTCTGGTCGATCGAGACGGCCGGCGACAGGCCCTCGATGAAGTCCACGTCGGGCTTGTCCATCTGGCCCAGGAACTGCCGGGCGTAGGCCGACAGCGACTCGACGTAGCGGCGCTGGCCCTCGGCGAAGATGGTGTCGAAGGCGAGCGAGGACTTGCCCGAGCCGGACAGCCCGGTGAACACGATCATCGCGTCCCGGGGCAGGTCCAGGTGGACGTCCTTGAGGTTGTGCTCACGGGCGCCACGGACGATCAGACGGTCAGCCACAGTCTTCTTTCTGGTTCGAGCAGGCGATAGTGAAGGGTCCGGCGGTCACCCACCTCGACGGTGCGCGGCTTGCACTGGAAGAGTAATAGCGGGTTACGACATCGCCGACATCACCGCCGTCACATCACCGCTGCCCGCCGCTGTCACGCCTAGCTCAGCTGCCAGTCGACCGGCTTGGCGCCGTGCTCGGCCAGCACCGCGTTGGCCCGGCTGAACGGGCGCGAGCCGAAGAAGCCGCCACTGGCCGACAGCGGCGACGGATGCACCGACTTCAGGCAGACCGCGTCGGACAGCAGCGGCTCCAGCGACTGGGCCTGCCGGCCCCACAGGATCGCCACCAGCGGCTGGTCCCGGGCGGCCAGCGCCCGGACGGCCTGGTCGGTCACCCGCTCCCAGCCCTTGCCGGCGTGCGAGCCCGGCTTTCCCGGCTGCACGGTCAGCACCCGGTTGAGCAGCAGCACGCCCTGCTCGGTCCACGGGGTCAGGTCGCCGTTGGACGGGATCGGCACGTCCAGGTCGTCGTGCAACTCGCGGTAGATGTTCTGCAGCGAGCGCGGCACCGGCTGGACGTCCGGCGCGACCGAGAACGACAGTCCGACCGGATGCCCGGGCGTGGGGTAGGGATCTTGCCCGACGATCAGCACCCGCACCTCGTCGAAGGGCTGGCTGAAGGCCCGCAGCACGTGCTCGCCGGCCGGCAGGTAGGACCGTCCGGCGGCCAGTTCGGCCCGCAGGAAGTCCCCCATCGCCCGGATCTCGCCGGCCACCGGCTGCAACGCCCCGGCCCAGCCGGCTTCCACGATTTCTTCCAGGGGACGCACAGGCATGACTGACACCGTAGCGGCAGCGGACGGCCCGCACGCGTTCGGCGGCACTAGGCTCAGCAGTGTCATGGGCAACTACACGATCACCACGCTCGGAGCCGCGACCGAGCTGCTCGATCTGCCCTTCGACAAGCCGCTGGAGGACTGGAACGACCCCCGGCTGGTGCAGGTCCCGCGCGGCATCTCCCGGCACGTGGTGCGCTTCATCCGGGCCCACAACCAGATCTTCGCGATCAAGGAGGCCACCGAGCGCTACGTGACCCGCGAGCACCACCTGCTGCGCGAGCTGGCCGAGGCCTCGGTACCGGTGGTCGAGGCGTTCGGCACCGTGCTGGACCGCGGCGACCACCAGGGCCATCACCTCGACGGCCTGCTGCTCACCAGGCACCTGCCCTACTCGCTGCCCTACCGGTCGCTGTTCACCGAGCGCTCGCTGCCCGACCTGCGGTCCCGGCTGCTGGACGCGCTGGCCCAGCTGTTCGTCCGGCTGCACCTGAGCGGCTTCTTCTGGGGTGACTGCTCGCTGTCCAACACGCTGTTCCGGCGCGACGCCGGCGCGCTGGCGGCCTACCTGGTGGACGCCGAGACCGGCGAGATGCACCCGCAACTGTCGCGTGGCCAGCGGTTGCACGACCTGTCGATTGCCACCGAGAACATCGCCGGCGAGCTGATGGACCTGCAGGCCGGTGGCTACCTGTCCCTCGACGACGACCCGATCGAGACGGCCATGGGCCTGCAGCCGCGCTATGACCAGCTGTGGGCCGAGCTGACCGACGACGAGGTCTACCCGTCGGCCGAGAGCTACCGGATCGAGGAGCGGGTCAGGCGGCTGAACTCGCTCGGCTTCGACGTGTCCGAGATCGGGATCCGGACCGAGGACGCCGGCCGCAAGCTGCGCTTCG
>DASZEI010000079.1:0-2026 GCA_035940975.1 Jatrophihabitans sp.
GCTGCATCCTGGTCAGCAAGGTGATCACGGTGCCGGCCAGCACCGCCAGGAAGAACGAGCGCCAGGACACCCCGAGCTGGGCGTAATGGCGGCCGGCCTCGATCGCGGTCGGCCGGATGTCGGGGAGCGCCACCACGACCATTCCGGCCAGCACGAAGCCGCCCGCCAGGTTCATCGCCAGGGTGACCGACCACAGCCGCGCCAGCTGCCCGATCGAGCCCCGGCCGGCCACCACGGCGGTGACCGGCACCAGGAAGTTCTCGGTGAACAGCTCGCTGCGCGCCATCAACAACGCGATGAAGCCGATGGTGAAAGCCAGCGCGCCGAGCAGCGAGCTGCCGGTCTCGTGCCGGACCACCAGGTAGGCCAGCACCCCGACCCCGACATCGATACCGCCCAGGAAGCCGGTCGCCAGCAGCGGCAGCAGCGGCCGGGACAGCCGGTCGGCCCCTTCGTTCACCAGCCGGTCGAAGGCCTCTTCGAGCTCCGGTTCCTCGCGGGAACCGACCGGAGCGGTGAAGTGGGCCGCGCTGCCGGACGGTCGTTGCATGGGTCCTCGACATTCGGCGCCGATGCTCGCTGGCCGCTCAGTCGCCTCGCCGCTGTTATCGACACTACCCAGGCGCAGCCGGCAGCCGGCCGCGCCGTGAGCAGATTCAGCCTTTCCGGATTCCAGGTGACAGCGCCACCACAATGGAGATCATGGAGCACATCAACCCGCGGCTGTTCAACTGGGCCTCGATCCTGGAGGAGGGCACCCGGGCGCAGGCGGTGGCCACCAGCCGGATGCCGTTCATCTTTCCGCACCTGGCGCTGATGCCGGACGCGCATCTGGGCAAGGGGGCAACCGTCGGCTCGGTCATTCCGACGCTCGGCGCCATCATGCCGGCCGCGGTGGGCGTCGACATCGGCTGCGGCATGATCGCGGTGCGGACCCAGTACCGCGGGGCGGAGCTGCCGACCGACCGGGACGCGCTGCACGCGGCGATCAGCGCGGCAGTGCCGCTGTCGGCGGGCAAGTACAACAGCTCGATCACGTCCACGGCGCAGCCCCGGATCGCCGAGCTCGAAGAGCTGGCCGGAGCGGACCAGGCCGCCGCCCTCAGCCCGAACTGGCGGCTGCAGCTGGGCAGCCTGGGCTCGGGCAACCACTTCATCGAGGTCAGCCTGGACGAGGCCGATCAGGTATGGCTGTTCCTGCACTCCGGCTCGCGCGGGGTCGGCAACAAGCTGGCGGTCAAGCACATCAGCGTGGCCCAGGAGCAGTGCCGGCGACGGTTCGTGAACCTGCCCGACCGGGACCTGGCCTACCTGGTCGAGGGCGAGCCGGAGTTCGACTCCTACCTGCTGGCACTGCGCTGGGCGCAGCGGTTCGCCTACCTCAACCGCGAGGAGATGATGGACCGGGTGGTCGGCGCTTTCGAGCGCTGGCACGGGCCGGTCCAGCGGCTGGAGTCGGTCAACTGCCATCACAACTACACCGAGCAGGAAACCCACTTCGGCAAGCTGGTATGGCTGTCCCGCAAGGGTGCGATCTCAGCGAAGGCCGGCGAGGCCGGCCTCATTCCGGGCAGCATGGGAGCGGCGTCCTACGTCGTCACCGGCAAGGGAAACCGGCTCAGCCTGTGCTCCTCACCGCACGGCGCGGGACGCAACTACTCCCGGACCGCTGCTCGCAAGCGGTTCAGCCGCGCCGATCTGGACAGCCGGATGGCCGGCATCGCCTGGGGCCACTCCAACGCCTTCCTCGACGAGCACCCCGACGCCTACAAGGACATCGACGTCGTGATGCGCGACGCCGCCGACCTGGTGGAGATTCGCCATACGCTCCACCAGATCGTCAACGTCAAGGGCGACTGACCGCGCCGTACTCAGCCAACCGCGCCGTCCTCAACTGACGTTGAGGGCGGTGCGGTCGAGAACGAAGGACGTCTGCCGGGAGGAGTTCTCCGATGCGCTGAAGGTCACCATCAGCTGGCGGCCGGCGTAGTCCGACACGTCGAAGGCGTACTGCCGGTAACCGCTG
>DASZEI010000080.1:0-3130 GCA_035940975.1 Jatrophihabitans sp.
CCGATGGCGAGCTGCGGGTGCTCAGCCGCACCGGCGACACCGCGGACGAGTTCTCGGGCACGGTGGTGGGCCTGGGTTCGCTCGGCATCCTCACCCGGCTCTGGCTCGACATCGAGCCGGCCTATTCGATGCGCCAGCACGTCTATGACGACCTGTTCCACGACCAGGTGCTGGAACACCTCGACGAGATCCTGGCCAGTGCCTACAGCGTCAGCCTGTTCACCCGCTGGCAACCGGGTCCGGCGGGTCAGGGTCCGGTATATCAGGTGTGGCGCAAGCGGCGGGTCTCCGCCGACGCCGACGAGGACAGCGCCGAGCCGGTCTTCTTCGGCGCAACCGCGGCGCCGACGGCCCGCCATCCGCTGCCCGGCATGACGGCGGACAACTGCACCGAGCAGCTCGGCAGGGCCGGCCCGTGGCACGAGCGGTTGCCACACTTCCGGCTGGAGTTCATCCCGAGCCGGGGGGAGGAGTTGCAGTCGGAGTACCTGGTGCCGCGCCGGCTGGCCCGGCAGGCGATCGCAGCGCTGGCCGGGATCGGCGACCAGCTGGCACCGGTGCTGCAGGTGTGCGAGCTGCGCAGCGTCGCCGCGGACGAGTTCTGGCTGAGCCCCAGCTACCGGCGCGACAGCCTGGGCCTGCACTTCACCTGGATCCCGGACGCCGCGGCCGTCCTCGCGGTGCTGGTCGAGGTCGAGCGGCGGCTGGCCCCGTCGGGCGCCCGGCCGCACTGGGCAAAGCTGTTCGGCACCGAGCCTGCCGCGCTGCGTGGACTGTATGACCGCTACGCGGATTTCGAGCGGTTACTAGCGTTGCGCGATCCTCAGCGTAAGTTCGGCAATGAATTCATCGAACGGTATTTCCAGCCGCCCTGATTCGACGGCAGCCGGGTTTCAGCTGTCTACAAAGCTGGCTACATCGCCGGTATATAATTCCAGACAGTCTGGTGATAGTCGCCTAGTCAATCCTGGCCGGTGCGCGCGGCGGTTCCGGGACCCGGTGCCCGATCTGGTTTAACCTTACTTTGTGTGATGATCCGTGGCTGCCGCGGTCGGCAACCGCGGATCTTGTCATGCCATGAGCCGGACGAAGCATCGGAAAAGGCGTGATACTGTGTCTATGGTTGGATAGCGACCAACGGTCAAGACTTACCTGCAATGCCTCGTTACCGTTTGTCCTCAGAAACTGGAGGGCGCTCGGCATGGTTTTGCATGCCGAGGCCATCCAACCGGCCAGGCCGATGACCCCTTCCCAGGGCCCCGGATCAGGATCCTCTGACACCGGCACGGGGGCAAGGGGTTCCCGGCCGGGTGCAACCCCCACCGTCGCGGTCGTAGGCACCAACCTGGCGGGCATCGTGACGCTGTGGTCCGGTGGAGCGGCGGCGATGTTCGACTGGACCGAGGACGAGGCGCTCGGCCGGCCGATCGCTGACCTGGCGAACTGGGGCCTGTCGCGCAAGGACGTCACCGAGTTCCTCTTCATCGGCACCAGCGGCCTGTGGGTGCACGAGCACGAGGTGATCACCAGAACCGGCGTGCGGATGAGACTCAAGACCACCGCCTCGCTGGTCAGTGGCGCCGAGGGCGTGGACGAGATACTGGCATCCACCACCCGGATCGAGTTGCCCGAAGGCCGGATGCGCCTGTCGATGACCGAACGGCCTTTTCGAGCACTGCTCGAACGGGGCAGCGATCTGGTCATCATCTGCGATCGCAACCTGGTGATCGGTTACGCCGGGCCGTCGTTGTGGCAGATGTTCGGCTGCGTGCCTCGCCAGGTGATCGGCCACTCCGGCTGGGATTACGTACATCCCGAGGATTTACCGGCGGTACGCCGGGATTGGGAGGGCGCGGTCAGCGGCGCGGGGGAGTACCGCCGGCTGGAACTGCGGGTCCGCAACGGCGAAGGCAACTGGCGCTGGATCGAGGTGCGGATCAGCAACCTGATCGCCGATGTGTCGATCGGCGCGATGGTTCTCAACGTGCGCGACGTTACCGAGCAGCACGAGATCGCCGAGGCGCTGGCCTCCAGCGAGCAGCTGCTGCAAACGATCGTGGACGCTTCGGTCGAGGGCGTCTGCATCATCGACCCGGAAGGCGCCGTCGTACTGGCGAACTACCAGATGGCCGACATGCTGGCGGTCGACCACGCGCGGTTGCTGTCCGGTGCGGTCTGGGATTTCTTCGACGAGGAGACCTCGGAGATGCTGCGGCACCGGCTGCGCCAGCGCGCGCTGGGGGTACGGGAGCTGTACCAGTTCGGTTTCCGCAGGCTGGACGGGCAGCAGCGGTGGCTACGGGTCGCGGGTGCGCCCTGGTATGACAAGACCGGCCGGTACATGGGTGCCGTCGGCATGTTCACCGACATCACCGAGCAGAAGCAGCGCGAGGAGCTGGGCGGTGCCGGCTCCGGCACCCAGGCGCTGCCCGGCCCGACGGTCGAGATCCCGGCGAGCTACATCGGAGGCTGGTTCTCCGAGCGGGCCCCGCTGCCGGTCGATCTTGCTCCCCCGACCCAGCCCGGCCGATCGCTGCCCGGCCTGGAACGGCTGTCCCGCCGGGAGATCGAGGTGGTGCGGATGCTGTTGCTGGGCGACCGGGTCCCGGTGATCGCCCGGCAGCTGTTCATCAGCCAGAGCACCGTCCGCAATCACCTGTCCTCGGTGTTTCGCAAGCTGCGGGTGAGTTCCCAGCAGGAGCTCATCGTGTTGCTGCGTCAGCGCGACCCGGGCGACCGCAACGGTTAGCCTCGCTCGGGGCCGGCTCCCTCGCCGTGATGCACGGCCTCCACATTGTGGCCGTCGAGGTCGCGCAGGAAGACGCCGTAATAGCCGGGGTGGTACTCCGGCCATTCCCGCGGGGCGTGCAGCACCTGCGCTCCCGCCGTCAGAGCCGCCTCGTGGACGGCGTCGACCGCCTGCCGGTCGCCGGCCCTGAAGGCGACGTGGACTTCCCTGGTCTCGGGGCCGGCAGCCGGGCTGAGCCAGAAGGCGGGCCTGCCGTCCGGTCCGGCCAAGCCGACTTCGAAGCCGTCCCGATGCGGAAAGCGCAGCACCTCATGCATTCCGATGGGGGCGAACACGCGCAGGTAGAAGGCCAGCGAGGCCTCGACATCGGCGACCTGAAGG
>DASZEI010000081.1:0-4814 GCA_035940975.1 Jatrophihabitans sp.
TACTTCGAGAAGCCGGACTACGTGCCGCTGCTGATGCGGTCCTACCAGCTGTGGGACGAGCTCTCGGCCACCTATGGCAGTCAGCTCTTCACCCGGTGCGGCGCGCTGATGATCGGCGCGCCGGACAGCGCGGTGGTGTCCGGAACGCTGGCGTCGGCCCGCCGCTGGGGACTGCCGCACGAGGTCCTGGACCCGGCCGGCCTGCGCGCGAAGTATCCCCAATTCGCGCTGCCCGAGGACCAGTTGGCCGTGTACGAGGCCGACGCCGGGTTCGTCCGCCCGGAGGCCACCGTGCTGGCCAACCTCGAACTGGCCGCCGATGCCGGGGCCGAGCTGCGGTTCGAGACGGTCGTGGAGCAGGTGGAGCCCGGCCCTGGTGGGGTGCAGGTGGTGGCCGGCGGTGCGCAACTGCACGCGCCCCGCGTGGTGATCGCCACCGGCGCGTGGGCCGGCCGGCTGGGCGATCTCGACAGCTATCCCGTCCAGGCTCAGCGCCAGACCGTGCACTGGCTGCGGCCGCGGACCTCGGTGGCCGACTTCGCGCCCGAGGTGTTTCCGGTCTACCTCTGGAGCTTTCCGGTCGCTCCCGGAGCGGACCGGCTCGAGGTGTACGGATTTCCGCACCAACCCGGCGACGAGGGGATCAAGGCAGCCTTCTACCACGACTGGCTGAACCCCGATGTCAATCCCGACACCATGCAGCGAACGGTGTCCGAGGCCGAATGCCGCGCACTCCGGCAGGTGCTGGCCCCGGGCTTGCCGGCTCTGGACGGCGACTGCGTGACCAGCCAGGCGTGCCTGTACCCCAGCACCCCCGACGATGACTTCCTGCTGGGCATCCACCCCGGCTCGTCCGGCCAGGTGGTGCTGGCACTCGGTTTTGCCGGGCACGGCTTCAAGTTCGTTCCGGTGGTCGGCGAGATCGTCGCCGACCTGGTGATCGACGGCTCCACCCGGCACGACATCGGCTTCCTGTCACCCGAGCGGTTCGCCGTCCGGCGATGACGTTGCGGGTGCTGATCGCACCGGACAAGTTCAAGGGCAGCCTGCCGGCTCCGCAGGCTGCCGCGGCGCTGGCCGACGGCTGGCGCTCGGCCAGGCCGGCCGACGAGCTGACCGCGCTGCCGATGGCCGACGGCGGTGACGGCACGCTGGACGTGCTGGCGGCCGCGCAGCCGGGCGCCGGCTGGGTGTCGGTGCCCACCGTGGACGCGGTCGGGACGCCCCGGCTCGGCCGCTATCTGCGCGCCGGCGATACCGCGGCGGTGGAACTCGCCGAGATCTGTGGCATCGCAGGGTTGAGCCCGCTCGATCCGATGGGATCGCACACCCTGGGCCTGGGCATCGTGCTGGCAGCCGCGCTGCACTCCGGCGCCCGGCGGCTGGTGGTCGCGCTCGGCGGCTCGGCCTCGACCGACGGTGGAACGGGGGCGCTGTCGGCTCTCGGCGCGCAGCTGGTGGGCGTCGACGGGCTGCTGCCGGTCGGCGGCCGGGGGCTGACCCGGTTGGTCCGGGTGCGCACCGACCGGCTGGCGGCCGTTCCGCCCGGCGGGGTCCAGGTGCTGGTCGACGTGCAGGCGCCGCTGTTCGGACCGGCCGGCGGCGCGTTCTGCTACGGCCCGCAGAAGGGTGCCGACCCGGCCGAGGTGCTGGAACTGGATCGCGGGCTGCGCCGGCTGGCGACGGTGCTGGCAACCGATCCGGACCAGCCCGGATGCGGGGCGGCCGGCGGCACCGGCTACGGACTGGCCTACTGGGGCGGTGAACTGGTGCCCGGCGCCGCGACGATCGGGGAGCTGGTCGGGCTGCCCGAGGCGGTACGGCGGGCGGACCTGGTGGTCACCGGCGAGGGACGCTTCGACGCCGGCTCGCTGACCGGCAAGACCTGCGGCTACGTCCTGCGGGTGGCAGCGCGCGGGGGCGTGCCGGCGCTGGTGGTGGCCGGATCGGTGAGTGAGGAGATGGCGGCCGCGGTGCCCGGCGTCGGGCTGCTCAGCCTGTCCGAGCTGGCCGGTTCGGCGCGCGCGGCCCAGGACGATCCCCGGCGGTGGCTGCGGGAAGCGGGCCGGCAGGCTGCCCAGGAGATCCTCTCGCTGAGGTGAGCGAGCAACGCAGGGTCAGGCCTGGTCGGTGGCCGGAAACACCAGTTCGCGGACCAGCACCCGCAGGATGAGCGCCATCGGCACCCCGAACAGCGCGCCGGGAATGCCGAGCACCGCGCCACCCAGGATCACCGACGGCACCGTGATCACGCCCGGCAGCTCGACCGAGAACTTCATCATCCGGGGCTGGATCAGGTAGTCCTCGGCCATCCGGTAGCTGATGTAGAAGATCAGGGTGATGATCGCGGTGGGCAGGTCGACCGTCAGCGACACCAGCGTCACCACCGTTCCGCCGACCGTGGACCCGATCACCGGAACCAGCGACAGCACCGTCACCAGCGCGCCCAGCAGCACCGCGTACGGAATGCCCCAGGCCAGCGACCAGATCGCGGTGCCCAGGCCGAACAGGATCGCGATCGCCACCGTGGACAGCATGAACCGCCCCACCATCACGATCAGCTCGTCGAGGATGCGTGCGGTGCGGACCTGGCGCGAGGCCGGGACCGCCTTGAGCGCCAGCTCCCGCAGGTGCGGTAACTCGATGGCGAAGTACAGCGACAGGAATGCCACCACCACGATGTCGGTGACCGCGGTGAACAGCAGCGCCCCGCCGGTCAGGACGTAGTCCAGCACCTCGGTCGGATTGAGCGTGCCGTTGGTGGTGGAGTCGGTAGCCGCGGCCAGCCGGTCCCCGAGCGCGCCCAGATGGCTTTCGGCGTTGCGGATCAGGTCCGGTCCGGACTTGATCAGCGCCGGCAACTCGGTGCTGGCGGCGTTCACGGCCAGCACGATCGGAGCGGCGAGCAGCGCCACGACGCCGAGCCAGGTCAGCAGCGCGGCGAACGACCGGCGGAAGCCGCGCCGCTGCAGGAAGGTGACCAGCGGATCGAGGGTCACGGCGATCAGCAGCGCGAACGCCAGCAGGTACAGGATCGTGCGAAGCTGCTCGACCACCCGGAATCCGAGGTAGGCGACCCCGACCCCGGAGGCGAACCAGCACGCGAACGCGATGACCGAGCGGGGACGCCGGACGTTCACCACTTCCTCGACCGGCTGCGCGCCGATGGGAATCGCGCCCTTGGTATCCATTCGGTAAAGGCTAGTGGAGGTAACCCGATCCCGGGGGCGGCGCCGGGCGGTTACTGGAACTGCAGGCTCACCTCGGGGGTCACCGGACGCGACTGGCAGGCCAGCACCAACCCGGCGGCCAGCTCCTCCGGCTCCAGGGCGTAGTTGCGGGTCATCGAGACCGATCCGGCGGTCACCATGGCCCGGCAGGTGCCGCACACGCCGCCCTTGCAGGCGTACGGCGCGTCCGGACGGTGGGCCAGCACCGCGTCGAGGATGCTCGGGCCGGTGTAGCCGACCGGGATGGTCGAGGTCCGGCCGGATAGCGTCACCGTCACCTGGCTGCGGTCGGACTCGGCGTGCTCGGACCGGGCGGCGGTCGCCGGCTCGGGTGGCTCGTCACCGATGTAGAACAGCTCGGCATGCACGGCGGTGCTGGGCACCCCGCCCGCCTGCAACGCGGCGCGGGCAGTCGTCACCATGCCGAGCGGGCCGCACAGGTACCACTCGTCGACGTCCTTGCACAACCCGTCCAGCAGGATGTTGATCTTGTCCTCATCGATCCGGCCGGTCAGCAGGTCCGACAATTGCGGTTCGCCCGAGAGCACGTGCAGCAGGGTGAACCGGCTCGGGTAGCTGTTCTTCAGGTCTGCCAGCTCTTCCAGGAACATCACGTCGTTGGAGGTCCGGTTGCCGTAGACCAGGCTGACCCGGCTGGCGGACTCGGTGCGCAGGATCGAGGCGACGATCGAGAGCACCGGGGTGATCCCGGACCCGGCGGCCAGGCAGGCGACGTGCCGCTCGTTGCCCGCTGTCACCGCTGTGCCGAACCGGCCGGCCGGGGTCATCACCTCGATGGTGGTGCCTGGTCGCAGGTCGCCGGTGAGCCAGCCGGAGAACAGCCCGTTGGCGATCCGCTTGACTCCGATCCGCAGCTCGCCGCGCTCGGTCAGGTCTGCCGGCGTCGAGCAGATGGAGTAGGTCCGGCGCTCCTCCTCGCCGGCCGCCTGGCCTGCGGGGGCCCGGCGCAGCGTCAGGTGCTGGCCGGGCGTGAACGCGTACTCCGGGCGCAGCTCGGCGGGCACGCTGAAGTGCACCGCGCACGCCTCGTCGGTGAGCGGCTCGACGCGGGCGACGGCGAGCTGGTGGAAGCCGCCGCTCACAGCGACTTGAATTCGTCGAACGGCTCGGCGCAGCTGCGGCAGCGGCGCAACGACTTGCACGGCGTGGAACCGAACTGGCTGACCAGCTCGGTGTCGGTCGAATCGCAGCGCGGGCACCGCACGGCGGTGTCCTCGGCGGCACGGGCGGCCGGCCGGCTGCCGAGCTGGATGGCGACCGGGCCGGTCCGGGTCGGACGCGGCGGTGCGATGCCGTACTCGCGCAGCTTCTTCCGGCCGTCCTCGGTGATCCAATCGGTGGTCCAGGCCGGTGCCAGCTCGATGACCACCCGGGCCTGCGGATCGAGCAGGTGGGTCCGCGCCAGGACGTCCTGGCGGATCGCCTCGGTCGCCGGGCAACCCGAATAGGTGGGGGTCAGCACCACCTCGGGCCGGCCGTCCGCGCCGAACCGGACGTCGCGCAGGATGCCGAGGTCGGCGAGGGTAAGCACCGGTATCTCGGGGTCCGGGACTGCCGCGGCCG
>DASZEI010000082.1:0-8636 GCA_035940975.1 Jatrophihabitans sp.
CGGCCCGCTGGCCGCCGTGGCCCGCGGCGGCAGCTTCGCGGTGCTGGGCACCGGCGCGGGTTCGATCTTCGGCTTCGTGCTGACCCTGGTGCTCACCCATGGCCTGACCACCACCACCGCCGGCCAGTTCTTCAGCGCCACCGCGATCTTCATCGTGCTGCAGACCTTCCTGTCCTTCGGGGTCGGAGCCGGGCTGGTCCGGTTCGTGCCGCGGCTGCGGGCGCTGGACCGCCAGGCCGACCTGCCGGCCCTGCTGGTGGTCGCCTTCGTCCCGGTCGTCGTGCTGGGCATCGTGGGCAGCGTCGCGCTCTGGCTGGCAGCGCCGGTGCTGGCCTCGCGGATCGGGCACGACCACACCGACGCGGCGCTGCACAGCATCCGGGTTCTGGCGCTGCTGTTCCTGCCCGGCACCGTCGAGGTGGGCATCGTCGAGTCCACCCGGGCCTTCGGCAGCGTCCGCAACTACGTGCTGCTGCAGCAGATCGGCATCCCGGCCGCCCGGCCGCTGCTGGTCGGTATCGCCATCGCCGCCGGCGCCCCGCTGTGGGTGGTGGTGCTGGCCTGGCTGATCCCGCTCATGGTCGCCCTGCTGCTGGCGGTGGTGCTGCTGGCCCGCCGGCTGCGGGAGCTGTTCGGGCGCAGCCTGGCCTGGCCAGCGCGTACCGTCTCGGTGCGCGAGCTTGCCGTCGAGTACTGGAGCTTCACCGGCGCCCGCGGCCTGGCCGGGGTGATGGAGATCCTGCTGAACTGGCTGGACGTGCTGCTGGTGGCGGCGCTGGCCTCGCCGGCCCAGGCCGCCATCTACGCCGCCGCCAGCCGGTTCATCACCTCGGGCACCCTGGTGCTGCAGGCCCTTCGGGTCGCCATCGCCGGCGACGTCAGCGCGGCACTGGCCCGCCGCGACACCGAGCGGGTCAGCCAGATGTACTCGGCCGCCTCGCAGTGGGTGGTGCTGAGCTCCTGGCCGCTGTACCTGGTGATGGCGGTGTTCGCGCCGACGGTGCTGCGGATCTTCGGCGCCTCCTACCCGGCCGGCGCGCACGCGCTGACCGTGCTGTGCCTGGCGATGCTGGTCAACCTGGCCGCCGGCAACGTCGGCACGGTGCTGCTGATGGGTGGCCGCAGCAGCTGGGTGCTAATGGACAAGGCCGCGAGCCTGGCCGTCAACGTGGGCCTCAACCTGGTGCTGGTGCCGCACTTCGGCATCACCGGCGCCGCGGTGGCGTGGGCGGCCACCATCGTGCTCGACAGCGTGCTGGCCTTCAGCCAGGTCCGCTGGGGGATGCGGATCGGCGGCAGCCTGCGCGGCCTGGTGCTCGCCGGGCTGCTCGCGCTGGGCTGTTTCGCCGTGGTGCCGGTGACCGTCCGGAGCCTCGCCGGCAGCTCGCTGGTCACCATGTCGATCGCGATTGCCCTTTCGCTGGCCCTCTACCTACCGATGGTGTGGTTGCGCCGGGACACTCTCGGCGTTCGGATCCTGCTCGACGCGCTGTCGCCCCGCACCCGTTCCAAGTGACGGCGCCGGAGAACAGGCGGGCCCGCGGTGGCACCTCATCCGACGACTACCGGCGAAAGTAACCTAAAGTTGACAGGGATCCGAGTAGCAGTCGTTGGGGGAAGCCGTGAGCACCATGTCAGATCGGAACGCCAGGTGACCGGGGCGATCCCGGCCGACCCGCCACCCCCGGGCGGCGCGGGACAGTCAGTGGTCACGATCGGGCAGTTCTTCGGCACCCTGCGCCGCCGGCTCGGGCTGCTGCTGCTGATGATGGTGCTGGGTGTGCTGGCCGCGGGCGCGTTGCTGGTCAATACCCCCAAGACCTATGAGGCCACCGCCGTCGTCGACATCTCGGCGACGTCCGGCGCCGCCGCCTCCTCGGTCAGCACCATCACCGAATCCCGGATCGTGACCTCGACCTCGGTGGTGCTCGCTGCCCAGCGGACGCTCGGCTACGCCGGCACGCCGACCGAGCTGGCTCGCCAGGTCACCGTGACCTCGCCGCTGGACAGCCAGGTCCTCTACATCACCTTCAACGCGGGAAGCGGGCGGGACGCCGCCAACGGCGCGAACGCCTTCGCCAACGCCTACCTCGATTACCGGACGCAGATCGCGCAGAAGGACATCACCCTGCGCATCAGCCGGATCCAGTCCCAGGTCGCCGACCTGCAGAAGGACCTCGCCGCCCTCAAGGTAGGCGCGAACGACTCCCAGCGGATATTGCTGCAGAACCAGATCCAGCAGCTACAGGGCCAGCTGAACACCTACCAGACGTCGGTCATCACTCCCGGCCAGCTGGCGGGCGAGGCCGCCGCCCCCAGTTCGCCCAGCTCCCCCCGGCGGGTGCTCTACCTGGCCGGCGGCCTGCTGATCGGGCTGCTGGCGGGCATCATCCTGGCCGTGTTGCGCGACCGCCGGGACGACCGGGTGCGCAATTCAGCCGAGCTGGAGCACAGCCTGGGCGCCCCGGTGATCGTCGAGTCCACCGTCTCCGAGGGCGGCTCCCGCCCCGGGCCGCCAGCCGCGGTCGCGGCCCCCCGCAGCGCCGAGGCCGACGCCTACCGCACGCTGGCCACGGCGGTCGCCTCGCACTCGGCCGGCAGCCGGACCGTGGTGCTGTGCGGCACCGGTCAGGACGGGGTGAGCCTGGCCCCGCTCAACCTGGCGGCCACCTTCGCGATGCAGGGCCTGCAGACCGTGATCATCGTGCCGGATCCAGCCATCGAACCGGCCTCCGAACTGCTCGGCGTGCAGGGCATCCCGGCCACCTCCGATGCCGGACTGGCCGGCCTGCTGGCCCCCTCGGACCAGCTGCCCGCGCTCCGGGTGCTGTCGCTGGGTGACGAGGTGTCGCTCGGCGCGGCGCTGCGGGCCAACGACGACAGCCTCGACGAGATCCGGAACACCGTCGACATCATGGTGCTGGACGGGGTCAACGTCGAGCTACCGAGCACCGCCATCCGGCTGGGCCAGATCGCCGACCAGGTGGTCGTGGTCGCCTACCGTAACCGCTCCACCCATTCCGAGATCGAGCGGCTGGCCCGCCAGTTGGCCCAGGTCGGCGTCACCGTGGTGGGTGGCGTGCTGCTCAGCCGCCGGACCGGGCTACACAGCCGGCTGCACCGCCACAAGGACAAGGGTCGGCGGCGGTCGGCGAGGGGCGCCGGTCATCGCGAGGTCGCCAGGAGCCAGCCGGCTGCCGAACCGCGGTCCCAGTCGTACCCGGTCCAGGCCCCGGACCTCGCACAGCCGGACCTCGCACAGCCGGACCTCGCACAGCCGAACCTCGTACAACCGGACCTCGCGCAGCCGGCCGGCGTGGTGTCCGAGCCGGCCGACCGCTGGGGTTCCGGCGCGGTCGCGACCAGTGACACGCCGGCCGAGGTTCTCGACGCCCCGTCCGCGTACAGCGCCAGGTACGGCGGCTCGACATCGACCCCGCCGGGTGCCCCCCGCCCGGCCCCGGCCCGGAAGGGCTGAGACCGATGCGGGTTCTGCTGGCCAGCTCCACCGGCGGCCATCTCGGACAGCTGGAGGCCTTGCGCCCGTGGTGGTCCGAGCACGAGCGGCACTGGATCACCTTCGACAAACCCGATGCCCAGGCGATGCTGACCGGCGAAGCGATCAGCTGGGCATACCACCCGACCACCCGCAACATCCCGAACCTGATCCGCAACTTCGGCGTCGCCTGGAAGGCGTTGCGGGCCTTCCGCCCGGACGTGGTGGTCTCGACCGGGGCCGCCGTCGCGGTGCCGGTGTTCTACCTGGCGCGGCTGATGGGCATTCGCACCGTCTACGTCGAGGTCTATGACCGGATCGACAGCGCCACCCTGACCGGACGGCTGTGCCGTCCGGTGTCGGACCTGTTCATGGTGCAGTGGGACGAGCAGCTCAAGCTCTATCCCGAAGCCCTGATGATCGGCCAGCTGCTGTGACCACGGCGCCGCTCACCGGCGTGGTGACCGTCGGCACCGACCACCACCGGTTCGACCGGCTGATGGACTGGCTCGAGCGCTGGAACGCCGACCATCGCGGCGCGGTGCGCTGGATCGTCCAACACGGCTCGAGCCGGCCGATGAGTGGTGCTGACAACTTCGACATGACACCGCGCGCCGACCTGCTGGGGGTGCTGCGAAGCGCCGACCTGGTGGTGACCCAGGGTGGTCCCGGCGGCATCATGGACAGCCGCGAATGCGGCATCGTCCCGATCGTGGTGCCGCGGCTGGCCCGCCTCAACGAGGTGGTCGACGACCATCAGGTGGCCTTCGCCCGACAGTTGGCCCGCGGTGGCCTGGTGGTGATGGCCCAGACCGAGGCCGAGTTGCACGCCGCCCTCGATCGCGCCGTGCGAGATCCGGCTGCCCTGGCGGTCGGCGACAGTACCGGCGATGTGAGCCAGACGGTGGCCAGGTTCGCCGACGCGGTCGGGCAACTGCTGGCTCGCAAGCCGGCCCGGGTCAGCAGGTGGATCGGGTCCCGGCGCGCCGTTCGGCCGCCAGCGGGCTCGGTGCGCTAAGCCGGCCCGGTGCGCTAAGCCACCGGCTGGGTGGCCGCCAGCACCCGGGGCGTCGAGCCCGGCAGGGCTGCTGCCGCCATCTCAGCCCGGCGGGTCCGCAGCGCCAACGCGGCCGCGGTCATCGCCACCGTCAGCTGGATGCCGTCGTAGCCGTAGAAGAAGAACGTCGCGAAGGTCACGAACAGCGTCGCGTGCACCCACAGGTCGGCCTGGCGGCGAGCCTGCCAGCTCTGCAGCACGACCAGGCCGAACCAGCCGAGGAAGAACGCCAGCGCCACGAAGCCGTAACTGAACATGACGTTCCACACCTGGCCCTGGGTGCCGATCGACACGTCCACCGTGGTGGACGGCTGCGGCGCACCATGGCCGAAGATGGGTGAGTTCACGGCACCGTCGAAGGCTTCCCGGTAGATCGTCTGGCGGCCCACATTGGTCCCGCTGTAGTGCACCCGCTCCTGCAACCTGGCCAGCACGCCGGCCGACACCGCGACGGCCGCCCCGACCGTAGCGGCACCGATCACCATCGACAGCGGCACCAGCCGGCCGCGGAAGGCCAGCCGGATCGAGGCGTAGGTCAGCACGATGCCCAGAGCCAGGAACATCCCCCGGTTCAGGGTGGCGAAGGCCGGCAGGCAGGCCGCCGCCAGCAGCACCGCGATCGCCAGCCGCGTGGACGGCCGGCGAAGCGTCATCATCGCCGCGACCATCAGTGGGACCAGCAGTGCGACGTTGCATCCCCAGCTGTTGGTGTAGGGGAACGGAGCGCTGGGACGGTAGAAGGTGCGCGGCGAGCCGTAGGGGCGTTGCACCTCGGCGAAGGACGGGTGCACCAGGGCGTGCACGTACTCGTTGTTGCGGATGTTCAGCGGCAGCAAGGCTTGTACCGGCGTCGACAGGCTGCCGTGCGGTGCCAGCATTCCCAGATAGCCGCCGGCGACCACCACCGCGAAGAACAGCACCAGGGCGCGCAGCACGGTGCGGTTGCTCAGCCGGCCCCGGCCGTTGTAGAGGTAGAGGAAGACGATGCTGGAACCGATGTAGTTGGCCATCCGGACGCTGAAGCCGACCAGCCGCGAACTCGACGACAGCTCCAGCGCGGCCACGCAGGCCCAGACCACGAAGCCGATCCACAACCAGAACGCCGGCGGCACCTCGACGCTGCGGCGCTGCACCAGCAGCAGGAACATCGGGATCGCGATGAGCGCCACCGCGAACGCCCCCAGGCCCAGCAGCCACCAGACCGGAAAGCCGGCGAACAGCGCGTACACCGGCCAGGCCGGCAGTTCCCGGGTCCTGGCGCGTGGCTCGGTCATCAGCGTCATGCTCAGACCCCGCGGCCGAACCGGCGGGCGGTGGACAGCACCCGGTCGGCGCTGACCAGGCGGCTGGCCACCACCAGCGCCGCGTAGCTCTGCTTGGCGCGCCGGGACTTGCGCAGCGACCGCAGCGCCCACCTCGCCGCCGCGGCGCGGTTGCCCAGCGCCGCATGGGAGAACGCGATCTGGCCCTCGATCCGGGCCAGGCCGGCCGGGTCCTGGCGGAACTCCGGTACCCGGTCGAGCAGGTAGACCAGGGCGTCGTTGATGGTCTGCCAGCGGCTGGCGAAGAAGGACGAGTCGTGCAGGTAGACCCGCGACTGCGGCTGCTGGACGCACACGATCGGGCCGAGCCGGGCCGCTCGCAGCAGCAGTTCGTAGTCCTCGGCGTAGCCGCCGGGCAACTGCTCGTCGACCAGGCCGATCTCGCCGAGCAACCCGGCGCGCGGTATCAGGTAGGTCGAGGCGTTGGCCTCCAGGTGCCGGTCGTTGAGCAGGTCGGCGAAGGTCAACGCCGGCAGCTCCGCCTCACGGGGGATCTCCTTGCCACGGTAGGAGTAGACGAAACCCGATGCCGCGGCGCTGGCCTCGGGATGCTTGCGCAGCAACTCGACCTGGGACCGCAGCTTGCCGGGCAGCCACTCGTCGTCGTCGTCGCAGGAGCCCACCAGGTCGCCGGTGGCGGCAAGGTAGCCGGTGTTGCGGTTGCCGGCCAGCCCCGGGGTCCGGTTGTTCACCAGCACCCGCACCGTCCGGCCGGCACGTGGGCGGACGTCCGGCACCACCGGTTCGGTGCCGTCGTAGACCACCAGGCACTCGATGTCACCGGGATAATCCTGATCGATCACCGACTGGACCGCGCGGATCAGCAGTTGCGGCCGGTTCATGGTGGGGATGACCGCGGTGACCAGTGGCCATTCCCCCGCATCGGAGCGCCAGTCGGAGGTGTTCGGGGATGGGCTCACGTCGCTGATACCGTCCGTCCGCGTGGTGACCGGCCGCAGTGGCCGAAACCCCGCCGGCCGCGATCACGATACCGTGGCGCGGCGACCAGAATCGTCAACGCCATTGGAAGACCTTGACCCAGTCGACCACCATGTCGGCCGGCAGCCCGGTGTCGGAATCGGGGCTGCCGGGGAAGGTGCCGCCGACCGCGAGGTTCAGCCGGATGTAGAACTGCCCGGCGAACGCCTTGTCGATCCAGGGTGCTGAGTCCTTGTCGCGCTCGAAGCTGAGCTTTCCGTCGACGTAGAAACGCATCACGCCGAGCTGCCATTCGGCGGCATAGGTATGGAACCCGTCCGCCGGACCACCCTCGACCGGGGCGACGTGGGACTGCTTGGGATAGGTGCCCTTGCCGTCGTACCAGAGCGTCTGGTGCACCGTGCCGGCTTCGGGGTCGGAGGCGTCGCCGGTACCGATCGCCTCCATGATGTCGAGTTCGCCGTCACCGGAGCCGTTCGCCGGGCGCATCCAGAACGCCGGCCACAGGCCCTTGGACCGGCCGGCGACCAGCGGCAGCTTGGCCCTCATCTCGAAGCGGCCCTGGTGCCAGGATGCCTTGCCCTCGGTGCTCAACATCGCCGAGGTGTAGGAACGCCCTTTCGGAAAACGCGGATCGTAGTCGCCGCAGATCACCGGCGGGTTTTCCCGAGCGGCTCGCAGGGTGAGCATGCCGCCGGAGATCTCGACGTTCTCGGAACGGCTCATCAGGCAGGCCAGCTCCTTGTTGCCGTCGCCGAAGGTGGAATGGTTCTCAGCCGTCCACTTCGAGCGGTCGAGGCTTGTTCCGTTGAAGTCGTCGGACCAGGCCAGCTGCCAATCAGGCTTGCTCTCCTGGCGAAACACCGCCGCGGCGGCGACGGTGCCGGCGACCAGCAGGGCGATGAGGGCCACCACCAGCCACCGGCGACTCTGCGCTCGACGTCTGGGAGCCGGTGTCCGCGGCGTGGTATCGAGCCCGGTCGATGTCAGGTCATCCATCAAAATAACTCTTAGCCCCCGTTGACCCCGGCCCTTGGTTCTGGGCCGGGGTCAACGAAGCATATGTCACAAGCTAGATCACTGTTAGTTACGGCTCGCTAGCCCTGCTGGTAGACCCGCACGTAGTCGATCACGAAGTCGCTGGCACCCAGCGGGGCGCCGTTGACCGGCATCCCGTACCAGGCCGGCATGCTGCCCCCGACCTGCAGGTTCAGCCGGATGTTCATCGGCTCGCAGAAGGTGGGGTCGAGCCAGGTGAGCAGCGACTGGGTCTTGGAGAAGACCAGCCGGCCATCGACGTACCACTTGACCGAGCCCGGCTCCCGGTCCACCGAGTAGGTGTGCCAGGTGGCGGTGGTGCCGCTGGGCAGGATGTCCTCGTGGCCGGCCTTGCCCATGCCGCCGTTGGTGGACTGGTGGATCGTCTGCACGGTCTTGGTGGGCAGGCCACCGACGGCTTCCATGATGTCGAGCTCACCGAGGTTGGTGTTGTCACGCAGCCAGAAGGCCGGCCACATGCCCTGCGCGGTGGGCAGCTTGGCACGCATCTCCATGAGACCGTACTGCCAGGACTCCCGGCCGATGGTGTCGAGGTAGCCGGAGGTGTACTGCCGGGTGGTGCTGCCGACGGTGTAGGCCTCCTTGATCGCCCGCAGGGTCAGTGCGCCGTTGCTGACGAATACGTTGTCCGGCCGCGAGGTGACGATGGACTCCTCGTTGTTGGCCCAGGAGTTGTTGCGGACGTTCCACTTGGTGCGGTCGATGGTGTTGAAGTCGTCGGAGAACACCAGCTTGTAGCCGGTCGGGGCCGGGCTGGTCGGCG
>DASZEI010000083.1:0-2760 GCA_035940975.1 Jatrophihabitans sp.
GAGGATGTCCAGCACGCCGGCGGCGTACTCGGCTTCGGCCTTGCGTTCTCGCTCGGCGGCCTGGTCGGCCGACTTGTCGCGGCCCAGCAGGTCGACCAGTTCGTCGAGCAGCGGCACGTCCGATACCGTCCAGGCGTCGCCATCGGCGCGCAACAGCGCCTGGTCGGCGCCTGCCGCTCGCAGCCGTTCGGGGGACATGTACAGCGGTGCCAACAGTGTTTCCGGCGTCAGTATCGGCCAGAGTTCGTCGAGCGCGGCGGTGAACTTGTCGTCGTCCGCGAGCTCTTTGAGCAGGTCCGCCCGCAGGTGCTCCCATGCTTCGCGGTCCGCCCGGGTCAGCCAGCCCCGGCCGATCCGGGCTATCGCCCGTTCGGTGAGCACCCACGTGACGATCTCACTGAACACCGCGCGGGCGTCGTTGTGCGGCAGCCCGCTCGCGCGCGCCTCCTCCCTGGCCCACTCCGCGGTCTCGGCGTCGATCCGCACCGTGACGTCTGCCAGTTCAATTGGCAGCGGATGCTTCGGCAGCCGCTGCCGATCGGCGACCGCCGCCGCGAGCACGTCCAGGACCTTCAGCGAGCCCTTGAGCCGAGCGGCTTCCAGGGTGTCCTCGGCGGTGACGCGCAGACCGGGCACGAGGTCGCCGGTGGTCATGAACACCACGGCGGACTCGCCCAGCGACGGCAGAACGCGGCCGATGTGGTTCAAGAACGCCGAGTTGGGCCCGACCACGAGCACACCATGACGTTCCATCCGCTCCCGCTGGGTGTAGAGCAGGTACGCGACGCGGTGCAGCGCCACCACGGTTTTCCCGGTGCCAGGGCCACCCTCGATCACCAGCACCCCCGGGTGATCGAGCCGGATGATCTCGTCCTGCTCGGCCTGGATCGTCGCCACGATGTCGCGCATCCCGTCACCGCGCGGCGCGTTGACCGCCGCGAGCAGCGCCGCGTCCCCTCGCTCGCCACCGCCGGGGCGGCCGAGCACCTCGTCGGTGAAATCGACAACTTGACGCCCGCGCGTGTGGAACTGGCGGCGCCGACGCATGTTCTCCGGGGTCGCGGCGGTGGCGATGTAGAACGCGCGCGACGCCGGCGCCCGCCAATCGAGCAACACCGGTTCGTACTCGTTCTCCTCGTCGAAAAGGCCGATCCGGCCGATGTACGAATGTTCGCCCGAAAGGGTGTCCAACCGACCGAAACACAGCCCGTCGTCCGCCACGTCCAGCCGCTTAACCTCTTTGGCCAGCGCGCGCACCTCGACATCCCGTTCCATGGGTGTCCCGCCGTTTCCCCGCAACGCCGCGTTGTACTCACCCTTCACTCGCGCGCGCTCGGCGTCGAGCCGCGTGTAGAGCCCGGCCACGTAGCTCCGCTCGGACCGCAATTCCTCTTCGTACCCCTGAGTTGACACATGCCCCTCACAGCGGCTAACTGATGTTAGGTTCGGCGGGTTCTCCATTGAGTTATGGCACGCCAATTTTTTTACCGTCCACCTCTTGTCAAACCCCCTCGCAGAACACGAAGAAGCGAGGCCTCGGCGCGACGCCCCTAGTGCCGTTTCAAGGAACGTTGGCGTTGTAATCGTGTCGTGTGGATGGGCTGCTGGTGATGGTCCAGGCTTGGCCGTTGGAGGTGGTCGAGGTGGGGCGCCAGCCCGAGGTGTTCGTGCGGCCGTTGGAGCCTGACGAGGCCCAGCGTTTGGTCAAGGTCGCCCGGACCACGAGGGACCGTGTCCGATCGCGGCACTTTCCCTGGCTCGATGATCCCGCGTGGTTCACGCGGACACTGGCGGCCTTTCTCGGCTGACCGCATCGAGCAGCAGTGTCGCGGCCACCGTCGCCCCGTCGGTGCGGATCGTGCCGGCCACGGCGGTCGCTCGTGCGCGGGTCCCGGGGGTCAGGGCCGTCCTGAGCGCGGCTGACAGGGACTCGGTGGTCGGAGTCGGACCGTCGTGTGCCGTGCCGATGCCCAGGTCGGCCACCCGGCCCGCCCAGTATGGCTGGTCCACCATCTGGGGTACCACCACCTGAGGCGCGCCGGCCCGGGCGGCCGTCGTCGTCGTGCCCGCGCCGCCGTGGTGCACGACGGCGGCCACCCGGCTGAACAGTGCCTGCTGGTTGACCTCGCCGACGCCGAAGCAGTCGTCCCGGTCGTCGATCAGGGCCAGGTCGGCCCAGCCGTGGGAGACGAGTGCGCGGCGGCCCTGCGCGCGGATCGCCTCGATGGCCACCCGGGCGATGTCCTTGGGGGCGCGCAGTGCAGGGGTCTGCATTGCCATGCTGCCGAAGCCCACGTACACCGGTGGTGTGCCGGCGTCCAGGAACGCCACCAAATCAGCCGGGAGTGGGCGTTCGTCCGGCGGGATCCACGCGCCGGTCTGCACGACGTCGAGGTCCGTCGGCTCCTGCCACGGGCCCAGGGTCGGGTCCGCCGCCAGCCACGGGTGGTCGGTGAAGATGTGGTCGCGGACGTTGTCCACCGGTGGCAGGTCGATCGACGCCCGGTGGGTGTTGAGCGCCGCGCCTAACAGCGCTTTATAGCTCTGGGCGTCCAGGTCATTCAGCACCCGGTTGTCGGTCACGTCCGGTGGGAATGGCCGGCCCGGCAGCGGGTGCGGCGGGTGGTGCGGCGACGGCAGGGTGGTCGGCTGGTAGCTCGCGTATACGTAGCGGATGCCCAGTTTCTCGGTCACCGACCGCGCGGCGAACTGCATCATGCCGGTCGCCACCAGCGCATCACATCCCTCGGCTGCCGCGGC
>DASZEI010000084.1:0-10945 GCA_035940975.1 Jatrophihabitans sp.
GTCGGCCAGGCAGAGGTGCGCGAGGTACTCGGCGAAGGACTCGTTCAGCCACAGGTCGTCCCACCAGCGCATGGTCACCAGGTCGCCGAACCACTGGTGCGCCATCTCGTGGGCGATGGTCGAGGCCCGGTCGCTGCGCTCACCCCTGGTCGCGGCGGAGCGGAAGATGTACTGGTCGCGCAGCGTGACGCAGCCTGGGTTCTCCATGGCGCCGGCGTTGAAGTCGGGCACGAAGGCCTGGTGATACTCACCGAACGGGTACCGGATCCCGAACAGCTCGTGGTAGCGGTCCAGCGCCGCGCGGGTGACGCCCAGGATGTCGGCGGCCTCGGCCTGCAGGTGCGGGGCCAGCGAGGACCGGGCGTGCACTCCCAGCGCGATGCCGTCGTGCTCGGCGGTGATCGAGGCGTAGGGCCCGGCAACCACGGTGACGAAGTAGGTGGCCAGCGGCCGGGTACCGGCCAGCTGCCAGTGACCGGGCGCTACCCGCGTCGCCGCGCCGTTGCCGATCACGCTCCACTCCGGCGGGCAGTGCACCTCGATGTCGAAGGCGGCCTTGAGGTCGGGCTGGTCGAAGCAGGCGAACCAGCGAGGGGCCGCGTCCAGGAAGGACATCGCGTACAGGTAGGTCTGGCCGTCGGCCGGGTCGACGTGGCGGTGCATCCCCTCGCCGTCGCTCGAGTACGCCATCCGGGCCCGGACCCGCAGGGTGTTGTCGGCCCGCAGCCCGGTCAGCGGCAGCCGGCCGTCGACCAGTCCGGCCGGATCCAGCGGTTCGTCGTTGAGCAGCACCGACAGCACCTGGGAGGCCCGCAGGTCCAGGAAGGTGCCGGCCGCCGGATCCGCCGCCTGAAATTCGATGGTGGTGTCCGAATCGAAGTCCGCACCGGCCGCGGTCAGGTCGAGGGCAATCCGGTAATTCCGGACAGTCAGCAAGGCGGCGCGCTCGGTGGCTTCGAGGCGGGTGAGGCTCGGCATGTTCACGAAGCTACCGGCCGCTCGCACCGTAATTACGGCAGGTGACTGCAAAGACAGAATAAGAGTCGTCATTATCAGCCGATTTCGGTGCAAACACTGCTGTCGGAATACCGGAGGACGTTCACCTGCCCGAAACACGCCCGGGTCCTTCGTGTAACAGGCCCGGCTGATCCTCGTCGAGAGCGTGCTGTCCTGCTCGTACCCGCCGACAAGCACTCCCACCTTCACAGAAGCGGAGACCTGAGTGTCACAAGCCGTCATAGCCGCCACCAGTGCCGCCACCAGTGCCGCCACCAGTTACGCGCCGTTCGACCTCAAGGACCTCAGCGCGGGCGACACCGCGTGGGTCCTGGCGGCAGCCTCCCTCGTCCTGCTCATGACCCCGGCGCTGGCGTTCTTCTACGGCGGCATGGTCCGGGCCAAGCACACCCTGGCCATGCTGATGCAGAACTTCGCCGCAATGGCGATCGTCAGCGTCACCTGGGTCGTCGTCGGTTTCACCCTGGCCTTCGGCGGCACCGGCCGCTACCTGGGTGACCTGCACTACCTGCTGATGCACGACATCACCGACGTGGTACCCACCCTCGGCGCGGCCCAGACCATACCCACCATGGTCTTCGTCGCCTTCCAGTTGACCTTCGCGATCATCACCCCGGCCCTGATCACCGGCTCGACCGCCGACCGGTGGAAGTTCGGCGCGTTCATCGCCTTCGTCTCCGCCTGGTCGATCCTGATCTACGCCCCGGTCGCGCACTGGGTGTTCAACGGCTACGGCTTCCTCAACCAGTCCATGCAGTCGGCCGGCAAGTTCTTCGCCGAGGACTTCGCCGGCGGCACGGTCGTGCACATCAACGCCGGCGCCGCGGGCCTGGCGATGGCGCTGGTGCTGGGACGGCGCCGTGGCTGGCCGAGCCAGAACATGCGCGGGCACAACATCCCGTTCGTGATGCTGGGCGCCGGCCTGCTGTGGTTCGGCTGGTTCGGCTTCAACGCCGGCTCCGCGCTGGCGGCCAACAACCTGGCCGGCTACGCCTGGATGAACACCAACACCGCGACGGCCACCGCGATGCTCGGCTGGCTGATCGTGGAGAAGGTGCGCTACGGCAAGTCCACCGCGCTCGGGGCGGCTTCCGGGGCGGTATCCGGGTTGGTGGCGATCACGCCGTGCGCCGGCTTCGTCAGCGTCAGCGGTGCCCTGATCATCGGCCTGCTGGCCGGGATCGGCTGCGCCTTCGCGATCAGCCTCAAGAACCGGCTCGGCTATGACGACTCGCTCGACGTGGTCGGCGTGCACTTCGTGGGCGGCTGGATCGGCACCCTGTCGGTCGGCTTCTTCTCCACCGACGTCACCAACCCGCTCGCCAACAACGGCATCCTCTACGGCGGGGGCGGCAAGTACGGCGGCTGGAACCTGCTGCTGCACCAGGCCGAAGCGGCCGCGGTGGTCACGGTGTTCTCCTTCGCGGGCACCTACCTGATCGCCAAGGTGATCGGCCTGGTGATGAAGACCCGGGTCACCGAGGAGGAGGAGATCACCGGCCTGGACCAGTCCATCCACGGTGAGACCGCCTACGACTTCGGTACGCTGACCGGCTCCGGCGGCGGGCAGTACGCCCCGGCGGCTGCTGCGAGCAGGGAGAGGGTGCAGGCATGAAGCTGGTGACCGCGATCATCAAGCCGTTCAAGCTGGAAGAGGTCAAGCTGGCCCTGGAGAACCTGGGCATCCAGGGCCTGACCGTCAGCGAGGTCTCGGGCTTCGGCCGCCAGCGCGGGCACACCGAGGTCTACCGGGGTGCGGAGTACACCGTCGACCTGGTGCCCAAGGTGCGGGTCGAGGTGCTGGTGCACGACGCCACCAAGGTGGTCGAGGCGATGGTGGAAGCCGCCCGGACCGGCAAGATCGGCGACGGCAAGGTCTGGGTGACCGAGGTCGAGACCGTGGTGCGGGTGCGGACCGGCGAACGGGATGACGACGCCCTCTGAGCGGTCTATCAGATCGGCCCGGGCCCGGTTGCTGGCCCGGACCGACCTGGTCGGGCCCGGGCTGCGGGCCGAGCTGGCCGCCATGTTCGACTCGTGGCTGACCGGGATCCTGCCGCCGGTGCCGGGAATCGCGTTGCTCGCGGTCGGTGGCCTGGGACGCCGCGAGCCCACCCCGTACGGCGACCTGGACCTGGTGCTGCTGCACGACGGCAAGGTGGCGGACCTGGCCGCGGCGGCGGACTCGCTGTGGTACCCGATCTGGGACGCCGGGGTGGGCCTGGACCACTCGGTGCGGACCCCGCAGCAGGCGCTGGCGGTGGCCGCCGACGACCTCAAGGCGCTGCTGGGCATGCTGGACGCCCGGCACATCGCGGGCGACCCGGCGCTGACCGGGCTGGTCCGCGAGCAGGTGATCAGCCGGTGGCGGCGCAGCGCGCCGGCTGAGGTGCCGCGCCTGCAGGAGCTGGCCCGCGGTCGATGGCGCGCTCGGGGGGATGCGTCGTTCCTGCTGGAGCCGGATCTCAAGGACTGCCGGGGCGGGTTGCGCGATTGGGTGGGACTGCGCGCACTCGCCTCGGCGCAACTGCTGGACCTGACGCCGGCGGTGGTGCAGGCCAGCACGGTGCTGCTCGACGTGCGGGGGGAGTTGCACCGGCTGGCCGGCCACTCGGCCGACGTGCTGCGGGCCCAGGACCGCGACTCGGTCGCCCGGGCGCTGGGCCTGCCGGGCCCGGACGAGGTGCTGCGGGCGGTGCACGAGGCGGCCCGGACGCTGGCCTACGCCACCGACGCCGCCTGGCGCCGGGTGGCGGCCGCCGAGCGCCGGACGCCGCGGTCGTTGCTGAGCCGGCTGCGGCCGGGAGGTGGCGGTTCGGCTGGCCCTGACCCGGCGGTCCGGACCCCGCTGGCCAAGGACGTGGTGGCCCAGGGCGGTGAGGTGGTGCTGGCCCGCGACGCCGACCCGTGGTCCGACCCGGTGCTGAGCGTCCGGGTGGCCCGGGCTGCCGCCGCGGCGGACCTGCCGATCTCGGCCTACGCCCTCAGCCGGCTGGCCACCGAGGGCGCCCCGCTGCCCGAGCCGTGGCCGGCCGCGGCCCGCGACGAGTTCGTCGCGCTGCTCGGCGCCGGCGTCCGGGCGGTGTCGGCGCTGGAAGCACTGGACCAGCACGGCCTGCTCAGCCGGCTGCTGCCGGAGTGGGAGAGCGTCCGGTTCAAGGCCCAGCACAACCCGGTGCACCTGTTCACCGTCGACCGTCACCTGATCGAGACGGCCGTGCGGGCCGGCGCGCTGGCCGCCGAGGTGGCCCGTCCGGACCTGCTGCTGGTCGGCGCGCTGCTGCACGACATCGGCAAGGGCTATCCCGGTGACCATTCGGTGGTCGGCGCGGCGCTGGCCCGGCGGATCGCGGTCCGGATGGGTTTCTCAGCCGCGGACGCCACCACCGTGGCCGCGCTCACCCGGCACCACCTGCTGCTGCCCGACACCGCCACCCGGCGCGACCTGGACGATCCCTCGACCGTCCAGATCGTGGTGTCGGCGATCGGTGGCTCGGCCGAGCTGCTGGAGCTGCTGCACTGCCTGACGATCGCCGACGCCGAAGCCACCGGGCCGGCCGCCTGGAGCGACTGGAAGGCCTCGCTGGTCAGCCACCTGGTACGCAGGACGGCGGCGGTGCTCGGCGGCGGCCAGTTGCCAGCGCCGCAACCGCCGTCCGAGGCGGTGCTGGAGTTGGCTCGCCGCCGGACCACCGAGGTGCTGGTGGAGGGCTCCGACGTGCTGGTGGTGGCGCCTGATCGAGCCGGGCTGCTGTCCAGCGCGTCCGGGCTGCTGGCGCTGCACTCCCTGGACGTGCAGGCCGCCGACGTCCGGACGGTGCGCGGGATGGCGGTCAACCGGTTCACCGTCTCGCCCCGGTTCGGCCAGCTGCCGGACCCCGCGCTGCTCAACGCCGACCTGCGCCGGATCCTGGCCGGCACGCTGGCGCTGGACGAGCGGTTGCGCGCCAAGGAGCGGGCCTACCGGCTTTCCAGGGACTCCGGGCATGCGGACCAGCCCCCGCCACGGCTGCTCTGGTTCGGCGACGAGGCCACCGACGCCACCGTGCTGGAGGTCCGGACCCGGGACGCGATCGGCCTGCTGCACCGGCTGACCGCCGCTCTGGAGCGCGCCGGCGTCGACATCCGCTCGGCCCGGATCTCCTCGCTCGGTTCCTTCGTGGTGGACGCCTTCTACCTCACCGACGCCGACGGCAAGCCGCTGTCCGAGCCGCACCAGGCACGGGTTGCCGAGACGATGCTGGCCGCGCTGGCCCCCTGAGCGGTTCGGGATGTGGGGGCCCGATCGTGGCCGCGTGAACGGCTGTCAATCTCGTGCATCATGCGGACCTGCCGCGTTCATGACGCGGTTGTCACCAATGGCAGCAGCCGCAAGGTGGCTGGCGAGCTAGCATGATCTCGCCTCGCGTATGTCTGGGAGTGGAGGTCGGATGTCGGTTGGCAACGGTGCCGTTGAGTGCCAGCACCTGCGGCAGCCCACCGCCGCCCCCAGCCCGGGCGACGGCGCCGGTTGCGAGGAGTGCTTGCGCGACGGCACATCATGGGTGCACCTGCGGCTGTGCCTCAGCTGCGGACACGTGGGCTGCTGTGACTCATCGCCGGAGCGGCACGCGACTCGTCATTACGAGCAGAGCGAGCACGCGGTGATTCGTTCCCTCGAGCCCGGTGAAACGTGGCGCTGGTGCTACGTCGATCAGGTCATGGGCTAGGTCATGGAGCAGTCACCACCCACTCCCTCCTTGGTCAGTGACGTGGTGGTTAGCGGTCGGCAAGCGCTGTAACCCCGATCCGGTTGACCGACCGGTCGGTCGGACCTAGAGTGGCCGGCATGAGTCCGACCGGCCAGCCGGTTTCGCCGGGCGGCACCGAACCGGTCAGTGCGACCGCCGACTACCCACCCGGGCTGGATCCGGACCGGCTGACCCGCTGGTTCGACACCGAGCTGCCCGGCCTGCGCACCGGCAGCCTGCGGGCCGAGGTGATCGCCGGCGGCCGGTCGAACCTGACCTACCGGCTGACCGACGGCACGACCACCTGGGCGCTGCGCCGCCCGCCGATGGGGCACGTGCTGCCCACCGCGCACGACATGGCGCGCGAGTTCACGGTGATCTCGGCGCTGCACGGCTCGGACGTGCCGGTGCCCGAACCCATCGCACTGTGCACCGACCGCGAGGTGCTGGGGGAGCCGTTCTACCTGATGTCCTTCGTGGACGGCGTCGTCATCGAGCGACCCGAGCTGGTCCCGGATGCGCTGACCGCAACCCGGGTCAGCGAACTGCTGGTCGACACGCTGGTCGCGTTGCACGCGGTCGAGCCGGACGAGGTCGGCCTGCGCGACTTCGGGCGACCCGAGGGTTTCCTGGCACGCCAGGTCAGCCGCTGGTACCGGCAGTTCCGGGCCTCCGTGGCCGAGGACAGCGCCATGAAGACCGAGGCGCAAGCCGAGTCCGTCGCCACAAGACTGACCGAGCGGCTGCCGGAGTCGTCCCGGGCGGGCATCGTGCACGGGGACTACCGGCTCACCAACGTCCTGTACGCCCCGGACTACAGCCGCATCGCGGCGGTGGTGGACTGGGAGATGGCGACCCTGGGCGATCCGCTGACCGACCTGGGCCTGCTCTACGTCTACCACGAGCAATCCGGCACGACGGATTCGGTGATGCCGCACTTCCCGCCTCTCCAGGGCTTTCTCGGCCCGGACGAGCTGATCGAACGGTATGCCCGGCGCACCGGCTACCAGCTGGGCGAGCTGGATTGGTACATCGCCTTCGGCTATTTCAAACTCGCCGTGATCGCCGCCGGCATCCATGCCCGTTACCTGCAGAGCAAGACGGTAGGCAGCGGCTTCGAGGTGTTCGGCGAGCTGCGGGACAGCACCCTGGCAGCGGCCGCCGAGCGGATCTCAAGGTAAGGACAGGCCATGGACTTTCAGCACAGCGCCCGCTCGGTGGCCCTGCAGGCAGAACTGGCCGCCTTCCTGACCGAGGTGATCCACCCCGCCGAAGCGGAGTTCCACCAGCAGGAGCGGGCCAATCGGCGTGCCGGCCGGCCGTTCGTCACCCCGGCGATCATGGCCGAGCTCCAGGCCGAGGCGCGCCGGCGCGGGCTGTGGAACCTGTTCCTGCCCGACGACCGGTTCGGCGCGGGGCTCTCGGTGCTGGACTACGCGCCGCTGGCCGAGCTTTCCGGCCGGGTACCGAACCTGGCCCCCGAGGCGATGAACTGCTCGGCGCCCGACACCGGCAACATGGAGTTGCTGGCGATGTTCGGCACGCCCGAGCAGCACCAGCGGTGGTTGGCGCCGCTGCTGAACGCCGAGATCCGGTCCTGCTTCTCGATGACCGAGCCGGACGTGGCCTCCTCCGACGCCACCAACATCGGCACCCGGATCGTGGCCGACGGCGATTCCTACGTGATCAGCGGGCGGAAGTGGTGGTCGACCGGCGCGATGCGGGACGAGTGCGCGCTGGCGATCGTGATGGGCGTCTCGGACCCGGAGGCCGGCCGGCACGGCCGGCACTCGATGATCCTGGTGCCGCTGGACACGCCTGGGGTCACCGTGCACCGCTCCACCACCGTCTACGGCTACGACGACGGCCCGCACGGCGGCCACGGCGAGATCAGCTTCGACGACGTCCGGGTGCCGGCCGGCAACCTGCTCGGTCCGCGCGGCGGCGGCTTCGCGATGGCCCAGGCCCGGCTCGGGCCGGGACGGATCCACCACTGCATGCGCTCGCTGGGAATGGCCGAGCGCGCCCTGGAACTGATGGTGTCGCGCTCGCTGGACCGGCAGGCCTTCGGCGGCCCGCTGGCCGGCCAAGGGGTGATCCAGGAGTGGATCGCCGAGTCGAGGCTGGCCATCGAGCAGGCCCGGCTGCTGGTGCTCAAGGCCGCCTGGCTGATCGACACGGTGGGGGTCCGGCAGGCTGCCACCGAGATCGCCGCGATCAAGGTGGCAGCACCCCGGGCGGCCTCCTACGTGCTGGACCGGGCGATCCAGACCTTCGGCGCCGCCGGGGTGTCCGGCGACACCCCGCTGGCGCAGATGTGGGCCGGGCTGCGCACCCTGCACCTGGCCGACGGGCCGGACGAGGTGCACCTGCGCAGCGTGGCGCGGGTCGAGATCGCCAAGGCCCGAGCCGCCGATCCGTCGGCCGACCAACAGCCGGCCGCGGGGCAGCCCGGCGAACGGCAACAGCCCAGCGGGCGGCAACCCAGCGGGCGGCAACCCAACGTGCGGCAGTTGGGCCCACAGCCGGGCGCGTCCGGATGAGCGTCATCGCGGAGGCGAGCACCCGCGAGCGGATCGTCGCCGCGGCCGTGTCGCTGTTCGCCGAACAGGGCTTCGACGCCACCAGCGTCAACGAGGTGGTGATCCGGGCCGGGGTGGCCAAGGGTGCGCTCTACCACCACTTCGCGTCCAAGGACGACCTGCTCTACGAGGTGTACCGGGAGCTGGTGGACCGGCAACTGGCCGGCCTGCGCGAGATCCTGAACCGGGGCCTGGCACCGGCCGACACGTTGCGCGAGTTGATCGCGGACCTGGTGATCACCACCGCGGCGCGCGCCGGTGAGGCCAAGGTGTTCGTGCGGGAGAGTCACCGGCTGGGCGACGCCAACCAGGCCCGGGTCCGCGCCGCCCGCCGCGGGATCCACGACGCGGTCACCGACCTGGTGCGCGCTGCCCAGGCCGGCGGCGAGTTCGCGGCCGTCGCCTCGCCCGAGATCGTCACCTTCACGGTCTTCGGGGTGATCAACGAGCTGCCGGTCTGGTATCGCCCGGACGGGCCCAAGCAGCCGGCCGAGATCGCCGACGAGCTGAGCAACCTGATCCTGGCCGCCCTGATTCCACCGACTCGTGGCCGGGCCGATCGCGGCGTCGACAGGAAGGGCCGGGCATGACCAGCTGGGGGATCACCCTGCCGCTGCCGAACCTGGCGCTCCCGGAGCAGGCGGAGCTGCTGCGGGCGCTGCCCGGCTGGGGTTACACCGACGCCTGGTCGTCCGAGACGGCCGGCGCCGATGCCTTCACCCCGCTGGCGCTGGCCGCGCTGACCGAGCCCCGGCTGCGCCTCGGCACCGCGATCGTGCCGGTCTTCACCCGCGGGCCGGCCCTGATCGCCCAGTCCGCGGCCAGCCTCGCCGCGCTAGCGCCGGGCCGGTTCAGCCTGGGGCTGGGCGCCTCCAGCCCGGCCATCGTCGAGCAGTGGAACGGCATCGCCTTCGACCAGCCCTACCGCCGCACCCGCGACGTGCTGCGCTTCGTCCGGCGGGCCCTGAACGGTGAGAAGGTCAGCGGCGAGTTCGACACCTTCACGGTGTCCGGCTTCCGGTTGGAGCAGCCACCGGCCGAGCGGGTGCCGATCCTGCTGGCGGCGCTGCGACCGCAGATGCTGGCGCTGGCCGGCCGCGAGGCCGACGGGGCGATCCTGAACTGGCTGGCCGCCGCCGATGTGGGCCGCTGCGTCAGCGCTATCGGCAACCCGGCCAGCCGGGTGGTGGCGCGGATCTTCGTGTGCCCCACCGAGGACGCCGGCCACGCCAGGGCCCTCGGCCGCCGGCTGATCGCGGCCTACCTGAGCGTGCCCGCCTACGCCGAGTTCCACCGGTGGCTAGGCCGCGGGCCGAGGCTGGAGCGGATGTGGCAGCTCTGGCAGCAGGACGAGCGCGCCGCCGCGACCCAGGCGGTGCCCGATGACGTGATCGACGAGCTGGTGCTGCACGGCAGCCCGGCAAGCTGCCGGGACCAGGTCCAGCGCTACGTCGAGGCCGGAGTGCAGACCCCGGTGATCGCGCTGCTGCCCGGCCCCGAGACTTCCGATCCGGCCGGCCTGGCGGCGGTGCTGGCCGAGCTCGGACCGGCCGGCCCGGCCCAGTCGCCGGACGTAGCCGAGTCGGCGGCAGCCGCTGCCGACGCCGCGGATGGCAGCGCCGTAGCCGGGAGCATCCAAAGAGGCGTTCGGTGAGGATCGCGGACGCGGTGATCGTGGTGACCGGCGGCGGCAGCGGCATCGGGGCCGGGATGGCCCGCCGCTTCGTCGCCGAGGGCGCCCGGGCGGTGGTGCTGGCCGACCGGGATCCGGCCTCGGCGGCCGCGGTGGCCGCCGAGTAGGGCAGCCGGGCCTCAGCAGCGGTTCTGGACGTCACCGACGAGGCAGCCGTGGCCGGGCTGGTGGCCGCCGTGCTGGCCGAGCACGGCCGGATCGACCTGTTCTGCTCCAATGCCGGCTTCGCGACCCGGACCGGCCTGCGTGACGACCCGACCGGTGCCTGGCAGCAGGCCTGGGAGGTGCACGTGATGGCGCACGTGTACGCGGCCCGTGCGGTGCTGCCGGCCATGATCGCGGCCGGCGGCGGCTACCTGCTCAACACCGCCTCGGCCGCCGGCCTGCTCAGCGCGCCCGGCGACGCGCCTTACACCGCCAGCAAGCACGCCGCGGTCGGCCTGGCCGAGTGGCTGGCCTACACCTACCGCGACCGCAACATCCGGGTCAGCGTGCTGTGCCCGATGGGCGTGGACACCCCGCTGCTGATGGACGGCCTGGCTGCCGGATTACCGGCCGCGGCGGCCGTCGCCGCCTCGGGCCCGGTGATCGGAGTCTCCGACGTTGCCGACGCCGTCGTCCAGGCTGTGACCAACGAGGCATTCCTCGTCCTGCCGCATCCGCAGGTGGGTAGGTTCTGGGCATCCAAGGCAGCTGACGTCGAGGGCTGGCTGGCCGACCTGGCCCACCTGGCCGGTGCGTTCGGCGCCACCGATACGGCAGGTGATGGCGAGTGAGGATCGCAGCGAGCGCCAGCGAACGAGGACCGGAACGAGCGGGCGATGAGCGCTCGCGCGAAGAGCAAGGGAAGGGTTGAGCATGGCGGGAGTGCAGGACCGGGTGGCGCTGGTGACCGGCGGCGCGCAGGGCATCGGCGAGGCGAT
>DASZEI010000085.1:0-6495 GCA_035940975.1 Jatrophihabitans sp.
AAAACGCCGGCCGATCCGGTTGTCGTGGCCGATCGCATCGGCGAGGGCCACCACGTCCGCGCCCGTCGCTTCACACAGCTCCGCCATGGCGTTGATGAAGGAGATCTTCGTGGCCAGGAAGGCGTTCGCGGCGACCTTGACCAGCTGAGCGGTGGCGAAGTCGGTGACCACTGCGGGCGTGCCCGCCGCCAGCACCGGGGCGTACGCCGCGCGCAGCTCCTGCTCGGCCCGGTCGGAGCGCACCCCGAAGACGAGACGGTCGGGGGTGAGGGTGTCCTCGACCGCGAACCCCTCGCGCAGGAACTCCGGGTTCCAGGCCAGCTCCACCTCCGGATGCGGCGCCAGCTCGGCGAGCACCTTGGCCATCCGCACCGCCGTACCGGCCGGCACCGTGGACTTGCCGACCACCAGCGCCCGCCGGTTCAGGTGCGGGGCCAGCGAGCGGAACGCGGCCGAGACGTAGCTCAGGTCCGCGGCGTACTGGCCCTTCTTCTGGGGCGTGCCGACGCAGATGAAGTGCACGTCGGCGAACTCGGCCGCCTCGGCGTAGTCGGTGGTGAAGTGCAGCCGTCCCGAGTCGATGTGCTTGGCCAGCAGTTCCGGCAGGCCGGGCTCGAAGAACGGGATCTTGCCGCCCCGCAGCGCCTCGATCTTGGCGATGTCGACGTCCAGACCGATGACCTCGTAGCCGAGCTCGACCATGCACACCGCGTGGGTGGCTCCGAGGTAGCCGGTACCGATTACCGAGAGGCGAGGACGCTGAGTCATGGGTCCGAGGCTATCGCGCCGGTGCCTTAGCACTGTTTTCGCTCGCCGAAAACCTGCCGATTGCCCTGATCGGGTGGCGGCGCCGAGCCGGCCGGAACTGGCTGGCCGGCGCCGCAGTGATGATGCGCGCAGACCGTTGCGCAGCCGCTACTGATGAGTAACGCTTATCGCCATGGCGCTCAATCCCGATTTCGACAGCTACCGGCTCAGCGACGAGCACACCATGCTGCGCGAGGCGGTGCGCGCGCTCGCCGAGGACAAGATCGCGCCCAGGGCAGCCGAGGTGGACCGGACCGCGCAGTTCCCGCACGATGTGCTGGCCGCCCTGGTGCGCTCGGGCTTCCACGCCGTCCACATCCCTGAGGAGTACGGCGGCGCGGGCGCGGACTCCCTCGCCACCGCGATCGTGATCGAGGAAGTGGCGCGGGTGTGCGCCTCGTCCTCGCTGATCCCGGCGGTGAACAAGCTCGGCACCATGCCGCTGCTGCTGTCGGCCTCCGAGGACTTGAAGAAGCAGGTGTTGCCGCCGGTCGCCTCGGGTGAGGCGATGTTCTCCTATGCGCTGTCCGAGCGCGAGGCCGGCTCCGACGCCGCCGCGATGCGCACCCGGGCGGTGCTGGACGGTGACCACTGGGTGCTCAACGGAACCAAGTGCTGGATCAGCAATGCCGGCGTGTCCACCTACTACACCGTGATGGCGGTGACCGACCCGTCCCAGGGCGCCCGCGGCATCTCGGCGTTCGTGGTGCACAAGGACGACCCCGGCTTCTCGGTCGGCATGCACGAGCGCAAGCTGGGCATCAAGGGCTCGCCGACGTGTGAGATCCACTTCGAGGACTGTGCGATCCCGGCGGACCGGATCATCGGCGAGCCGGGTACCGGGTTCAAGACCGCGCTGGCCACCCTGGACCACACCCGGCTCACCATCGGGGCCCAGGCGCTGGGGATCGCCCAGGGCGCGATCGACGCCTCCATCGCCTACATGAAGGAACGCCGCCAGTTCGGCAAGCCGATCGGTGATTTTCAAGGCCTGCAGTTCATGCTGGCCGACATGGTCATGCAGACCGAGGCGGCCCGGCAGCTGATCTACGCGGCGGCCGCGAAGGCCGAACGGGGCGAGCCAGGGCTGACCTGGTACTCGGCCTCGGCCAAGGCCTTCGCCTCGGACGTCGCGATGAAGGTCACCACCGACGCGGTGCAGATCTTCGGCGGCTACGGCTACACCGAGGACTTCCCGGTGGAGCGGATGATGCGCGACGCCAAGATCACCCAGATCTATGAGGGCACCAACCAGATCAACCGGATGGTCATCGCCCGCCAGCTCCTGAAGTAACGCCCGCCCACGAACGTGCGCGGCAGACTCGTTGTCCTGTCCCGATGCGGCAGCGTGCGGTTTGGGCGTGGCTGAATTCCGCGGTCCGGGTGCCGTCCCGGAACGTTCTCCTGGTGCGACAAGGGCAATCGCCGCGCCGAACCGGATCTCGCCGGTGCGGTTCATCGTCGGGTTCGGCATCGTGTCCGCTCTGGCCGATGTCGTCTACGAAGGCGCTCGCTCGATCATCGGTCCCTATCTCGGCTCGCTCGGCGCCACCGCGGCGGTCGTCGGACTCATCACCGGCGCCGGCGAGGCTGCCGCGCTGGTGCTGCGGCTGTTCACCGGCCGGTTGGCCGATCGCACCGGCCGGCCGTGGCCGCAAACCATCACCGGCTACACCGTCACAGCCCTGTGCGTGCCGCTGATCGCTGTCACCGGCAACCTCGCTGCCGCAGGTTTGCTCTACAACGGCGAACGAGTCGGCAAGGCCGTCCGCACCCCGGCGCGCGACACCATGCTCGCCCACGCCTCGGCCGAGCTGGGCCGCGGCTATGCCTTCGGCCTGCACGAGGCCCTGGACCAGATAGGCGCCATGACGGGGCCGCTGCTGATCGCCGCCGCTCTCGCGCTCGGTGGCAGCTACCGTCTCTCCTTCGCGCTGCTCGCCATTCCCGGTGGGCTGGCGCTGCTCGCACTGACCCGGCTGCGGCGCGCGGCGCCCGACCCAATCAGCTGGGAACCGGCCGCCCAGGTGTCGGAGAAGAAGAAACTCCGCCTGGAGAAGGGTTTGCCGCGCCGCTTCTGGCAGTATGCGGCGTTCTCGGCCACCACCATGCTCGGGTTCTCCACCTGGGCGGTCCTGGCCTTCCACCTGAGCAGCCAGCACCTGATCAGGCCCGCCCTGGTCCCGGTGCTGTACGCGCTGGCGATGGCAGCAGCATCGGCCGCCGCCGTCGGATTCGGCAGGATCTATGACCGGGTGGGGCTGCAGGGGCTGCTTGCGCTGCCGTTCCTCGCCGCGGCCGTGCCGTTCCTGTCATTCTCCGGCAACACCGTGCTGTTCGTGACCGGTGCCGCCGTGTGGGGAGCCGGCATGGGTGTGCACGACTCGACCATGCGAGCAGCCGTCGCGGACTTCGTTCCCGCTCACCGCCGGGGGGCCGGATACGGCACCTTCACCGCCATCTACGGCCTGTCGTGGTTGGTCGGGGCAGCCCTGATCGGCTGGTTGTACGAGCGCGGCACCACGGCTGCCGCTCTGTTCATCCTCGCGGCGCAGGCCGCCGCCCTGGTCCTGCTCGTCCCGTTGCTGCGGGCCATGCGGAACTGAATCGGCTGCCCGAGCGGCACCGGGTAGGCCGGTGCCGGACCGTCGGGTCGCTGCCCTGCAGCGATACGACACGTACTCGACACAGGCCGTGTCGCAAGATGCGCCCCGCTGTCCGTTTGGGGTAGCTTCGGGAGGTGTTGCGGTGCCGCCCCGGCGCTGCATCCCGAGGCAAGCAGCGACCTCCCGAGCGGACATTCGGAGAGTTCGCATGACTGCTGTAGACAAGACGCCTTCGCAGAGTGGCCCCGGGCACAGTGGCACCGAGGTCGAGCCCAACATGCGCCGCGACATCGGCACCGTCGGCCTGCTGTTCGCCGGCGTCGGTTCCATCATCGGCTCGGGCTGGCTCTTCGGGGCGCTGGAAGCCTCCCAGATCGCCGGGCCCGCGGCGATCTTCTCCTGGGCGATCGGCGCGGTCATGATCATGATGATCGCGCTGGTCTATGCCGAACTCGGGACGATGTTCCCGGTGTCCGGTGGGGTCATCCGCTTCCCGCACATCTCCTACGGCTCGTTCGCCAGTTACACGATGGGCTGGGTGACCTGGATCGCGGCCGCGGCGGTCGCCCCGATCGAGGTCGAGGGCGCCCTGCAGTACGCCACCCGCTACATCGGCTTCACCCGCGAGCACGAGGTCGCCGGTGACACCGTGCACACCCTGACCGCGCTGGGCTACGTGGTGGCCGTGATCGCGATGGCGGTCTTCGTCGTCATCAACTACTACGGCATCCGCTGGTTCGCCCGGGTGAACAACGTCGCGGTCTGGTGGAAGATCGCCATCATCGTCCTGGTCGTCGTCGCGTTCATGCTGACCGAGTACCACGGCTCCAACTTCACCAGCCACGGCTTCTCCACCGGTGGCCTGCACGCGATCTTCACCGCGATCGCCACCGGCGGGATCGTGTTCTCCTTCCTGGGATTCCGGCAGGGCGTCGAGCTGGCGGGCGAGACCAGCAACCCCAAGCGCAACGTGCCGATCGCGGTGGTCGGTTCGGTGCTGATCACCGGTCTGATCTACGTGCTGCTGCAGGTCGCCTTCATCGCCGCCGTCGAGCCGAGCGCGCTGTCCAAGGGCTGGACGGGAGTGTCGGGGCAGCTGGAGAACAGCGCCGGCCCGCTCGCCTCGATCGCCACCACCATCGGGCTGGGCTGGCTGGCCACGCTGCTCTACATCGACGCGGTGATCTCACCCGCCGACACCGGACTGATCTACACCACGGTGACCGGCCGGCTGTCCTACGCCATGGCCAGGAACGGCAACGCCCCGCGCGCGCTGGCCAGGACCACCCCGCGCGGCGTGCCGCTGGTCAGCCTGCTGCTCACCTTCATCGTCGGGCTGATCGTGTTCCTGCCGTTCCCCAGCTGGCAGCAACTGGTCGGTTTCATCACCTCGGCCACGGTGCTGTCCTTCGGCTCCGGCCCGCTGGTGCTGGCCGCGATGCGCCGCCAACTCCCGGATCACCCCCGGCCGTTCAAGCTGCCGGGCGGTGACGTCCTGCCGTTCCTGGCGTTCTACTCCTCGAACATGATCGTGTTCTGGGCCGGCTGGGCGACCAACTGGAAGCTGTTCGTGGCGGTCGCGCTCGGCTTCGTGGTGCTCGCCATCTTCTACCTGACCAGCCGGGACAGCATGCCCAAGCTGGACTGGAAAGCCGGCGCGACCTGGTCGATCCCGTGGCTCGGTGGGCTCTGCCTGATCAGCTACCTGGGCGACTACCCGGAGAAGAGCAAGCACGCCGGCAACACCTCGACGATCGGGTTCGGCATGGGTTTCGTCGTGCTGCTGGCCCTGTCGGCGCTGGTCTACTGGCTGGCCCTGAAAGTGCGGCTGACCAACGCCGAGGTCGCGACGAACGTGGAGCAGATGACCGCCAGTGCCGCTGAGGAGGACAAGGAGCTGGGCTCCACCGCCCGGTGAGTGACCTCGGCGGCGGATACCATCTCCGGCGTCAGTACTCGCCGCCGCACCCTGAGGCCGGCATGCCATAGTCGATAGGGCAGCAATGGATGCTGAGAACCAGCCGGCGCCGGAACCGGACCCCATCAGCGTGCGGCGCGGTAGCCGTGCCCTGCATCGGATGGCTGGACTGATCTTCAGTCTCGGTGTGTGCACGTACGGCTTCCTCGCAGCGGTCGTGCTGGTGCTCGACCAGTTCGACTCACGCCAGGTCGTGTTCGCGCCGACGGTGACGCTCCCCACCGACACGGCGCTGGCCCTGCTCGGCCTGTGCGCCACGGTGCTGATCACCTTGGTCGCCACTCTCTGGGCTTCCGGTCCGGTCTCCGACCTCGCCCAGTCACGAGGCCGGCGGCGGGCCCTGACAGTAGTAACCACCGCGACCGGTATAGGCAGCGTCGTCGTAGGTACGGCCGGAGGGCTGCACCGACCGGACGAGGGCTGGAATTTCGTCATCGCTCCGGGAGTCTTCGGCCTCGGCCTGGTGCTGGCCTACGTCACCTCGGATGTGGTGTTCTTCATCCGTCAGGACCGCCCGCTGGAGGAGGCGTTACGGCTCCACGATGCGGATGATCGCCGAACGAGGCTGCGAATCGCCCGCAGCAATTGGCTGCTGCTGAGTCGATCCGCGAGGTGGGCCGAGGGCCGCCACCCGATTCGAGACCGGCTTCGTCAGACGGTGATCCTGCTTGGGTTGCTCGCTGCGGTGCTGGCCGCGACGCTCGCCACGCTCGGCGGCCGGCGCGCCGTCACTGGCTACTTCGGCTGGTGGTTCCTCGACCTTGTGGTGGCTGTGCTGATGGGGCAGTTGGCCGCGCACTACGCCGCTATCAAATTCGTGGCCAGACGGTGGGAACCCTTCTACTGGTATTGCTTGTACGGACTCCTGTACCTGCCGGTGAGCTTGCTGGTGCAGCTGCAGCTTCTGATCCGGATGGATGCCGAGCTGCCTGGTGGTGGGCTGGATGATGGTGTCGGAGTCGTACTCGTCCTCGCCTGCTGGCTGGTCCCGCCACTGATGTGCCTGTTCGGCCTCACGGTGGTTCCGCGCCGCTGGCGTCGGTTGCGCCCGATGACCCAGATCCGATGGTCGGTGATCGCGGCCATCGGACATGAGATCGATCT
>DASZEI010000086.1:0-2075 GCA_035940975.1 Jatrophihabitans sp.
AAACTTGGATCGACGCCCCGCCCGCAACAGTCTCGGCCGCGGTGTGCGATCCGGCGAACTGGCAGCCCTGGTGGCCCTACCTGCGGCTGACGCTGACCCGCGACCGCGGCCTGAAGGGAGTGCAGTTCGCGGCCGAGCCCGCGCCGGTCGGCAACTGGCCGGCGCTGGCCGGGACGGTGGAGATCTGGCTGGAGCCGTTCAAGAGCGGAGTCATCCTGCACCACTTCCTGCGGCTGGCACCGGCCGGCGGCGAGCGGTTGCCGGCCCGGGCGGCCCGCCGGTGGACCCGGCAGGCCGGCTGGCATGCCAAGCAGGTGTTCTGGCGGCTCAAGGACGAACTGGAGGCCGCAACCGAGGCCGGTCGCGGGTCGGCCGCGACCGGTGGCTGAACCCGGGCGGTAACCTTCGCCTCATGGCCGATGAGTCAACCCAGTCGATCACCATCAACGCAGCTCCGGCCGCCGTGATGGCGGTGATCGCCGATTTCGATGCCTACCCGAAGTGGGCCAAGTCGGTGAAGTCCGCTCAGGTCACCGTGCCGGGCCCGAACGGGCGGGCCGAGCAGGTCGCGTTCAAGATCGACGCCGGGGTGATCCGGGACGACTACGAGCTCGCCTACACCTGGCACGACAACCAGAAGGTGTCCTGGACGCTCGTCAAGGGCCAGATGCAGAAATCCCAGCGTGGCTCCTACACCCTCCAGCCCACCGGCGCCGGCGCGACCGAGGTGACCTACAACCTGGCGGTCGACCTCGCGATGCCGATGCTGGGCATGCTCAAGCGCAAGGCCGAGAAGGTCGTGATGGACACCGCGCTCAAGGAGCTGAAGAAGCGCGTCGAGACCGGCTGATGTCGCTCGCCATCGGGGTCGACATCGGCGGCACCAAGGTCGCCGCCGGGGTGGTGGACGATCACGGCCGCGTTCTGGACAGCACCCGGCGCCCGACCCCGGGAACCGACGTCGCCAAGACCGAGGCGGTCATCGCCGAGGTGGTGAACGAGCTGTCCGCGCGGCACCAGGTGACGGCGGTGGGCATCGGAGCCGCCGGTTGGATCGCCGACGACCGGGCCACCGTGCTGTTCTCGCCGCACCTGGCCTGGCGCGACGAGCCGTTGCGTGACGCGCTGGCCGAGGCCATCGGGGTGCCGGTGGTGGTGGAGAACGACGCCAACGCCGCGGCCTGGGCCGAGTACCGCTACGGCGCGGCCCGCGGCGCCCGGGTGGCGGTGATGGTCACGATGGGCACCGGGATCGGCGGTGGCCTGGTGGTCGGCGGGCGGCTCTACCGTGGCGCGCACGGGGTCGGTTGCGAGTACGGGCACATGTGCGTGGTGCCGGACGGCCGCCGGTGCGCCTGCGGCAACCGGGGCTGCTGGGAGATGTACGCCTCGGGCACCGCGCTGGCCCGCGACGCCCGCGAGCTGGCCGCGATCTCGCCGGTCGGGGCGCACCGGCTGATGGCACTGGCCGAGGGTGATCCGGACCAGCTGACCGGACCGCTGGTCACCCAGGCCGCCCGCGAGGGGGATCCGGCGGCGGTGGAGATCTACACCGCGATGGGACGCTGGGTGGGCCGGGGCCTGGCAAACCTGGCGGCGGTGATCGACCCGACGGTGTTCGTGATCGGCGGCGGGGTGTCCGAGGCCGGTGACCTGCTGCTGGGGCCGGCCCGGCAGGCTTTCGGCGAGAGCCTGACCGGACGCGGCTTCCGGCCGGCCGCCGACATCCTGCTGGCCGAGCTGGGCCCGCAGGCCGGCCTGGTGGGCGCCGCCGACCTGGCCCGCCGCCGCAGCTGAGAGCGACCGGTCCGCTCAGCCCTTTCTCGGGGGAATCAGCCCGGTTCGGGGGAGTCAGCCCGGCTCGTGGAAGTCAGCCCGGTTCGTGGAAGTCAGCCCAGTTCGTGGAAGCAGCAGGAGCCGGTGGCGCCGGTGACCATGTTGAGCACCGCGTTCTGGTTCTCGGCGGGGCCGCCGCGCAGGTACATGCCGGAGTAGCCGCGGGCGCCGAGGAAGGCGCCCCAGACCAGCAGGTACTCGCGCAATCCCTCGTCGGAGGGGAACATCTCGGTGTGCGG
>DASZEI010000087.1:0-4298 GCA_035940975.1 Jatrophihabitans sp.
CTGGCCAAGTTGCGTGCGCTGATCCGCGGCATCCGGCGCTGAATCGCCAGCGGGTAGGGTCCAATCGACATCCGAGATGTGAAGGAGACTGGCTCGTGGACGCTGGAGAAATCGCGGCGTTGATCGCCGCCGGCGCGTTCGTCGTGCTGGTGCTGCTGCTGGCGATCCCGCTGTTCAAGCTCGGCAGGACGCTGGACGAGGCCACCCTGGCGATCCGCAAGACGCACGAGGGCGCGACCCCGCTGCTGACCGGAGCCCAGACCACGGTGGCCAACGTCAACACCCAGCTCGAGCAGATGGAAGGCATCACGCACGGCGTCAGCTCGATCACCTCGAACGCCGCGGCGCTGACCGCCATCGTGACCTCGACCGTGGGAACCCCGCTGATCAAGGTCGCGGCCTTCTCCTACGGGGTCCGTTCCAGCCTGCGCAAGCGGCAGGACAACCAGGCGATCGCCGCGGCCAGGGCCGACCGGCGCCTGAGCCGGCGTCGCGGGGACCGCTGAGATGCGGCGACTGTTCTGGCTGGCCCTCGGCGCCAGCCTCGGGGTGCTGATCTTTCGCAGGCTGTCCCGGGCAGCCGAGCGGATGACGCCGCAGGGCATCGCCGCCGGTCTCGGCGCCGGCCTGTCCGACCTGGGCGCCGCGCTGCGCGACTTCGCCGGCGACGTCCGGGAGGCCATGTCGAGCCAGGAGGCCGCGCTGCGGGCCGCCGCCGGGCTGGACTCCGGCTCGCAGACCGCGCTATCGCCGGCCGCCCTGGCCGGTCCCGGCGGCGCGGTGGCACCAGGTCCCGCCGGCGACGTGGCGGCGGCGGTCAGTCCGACGGCGGACAAGCCGGCGGCCGGCGCCTGAAACCGGGCACGAGTCGCCAGCGATGAGCCAGCCCGGCGGCAGCGACTCCGGCCGCCGATCCGGCGTCTGGTTCGGGGTGGACGTGGGCTCGGTCCGGGTCGGGGTGGCCCGTAGCGACCCGCGCGGCGTGCTGGCGGTGCCGGTGGCCACCCTGCGCCGGGACCGGCGGCTGGGCACCGATCTGGACGAGCTGAACGCCCTGCTGGTCGAGCACGACGCGGTCGGGGTGGTGATCGGCCTGCCGCGCACGCTGGCCGGCCGGGACGGTTCGGCGGTGGAGGAGGCGCGCGGCTACGGCCGGGCGCTGGCCGCTTTGATAGCTCCGCGTCCGGTAGTTTACGTTGATGAGCGACTGACCACGGTGCTGGCGCAGCGGAACCTCAGCTCCAGCGGCGTCCGGGGCCGTGCCAAGCGGTCCGTGGTGGACCAGGCCGCGGCTGTGCAGATCTTGCAGTCGTTCCTGGACGGTTCGACCCAGCAACACCCTGATTAGCGGATCGGAAGGGCCACATACAGGTGGAGGGTTCGATCGACGAACTGCGGGACGACGACCATCCGTTGTTCGACTCCCGCGACGGCGCACCCCACGTTCCAGGCGCCAACAAGCGTTCCCAGCGACACCAGAGACGGCCTCGCCGCAACCGGTTCGCCCCACTCGTGGCGATCGTGCTCATCCTCGTCCTGGTCGTGGTCAGCTACAAGATCGTCCGCTCGGTCAGCACCCGGTTCGCCGTCCCGGACTACTCCGGCTCGGGCCAGGGGTTCACCCGGGTGAAGGTGTCGCCCGGCGAGGGCGCCAGCGACGTGGCCGAGGCGATGGTCAAGGCCGGGGTGGTCAAGTCCGTCCGGGCCTTCATCAACGCCGCGGAGAACTCCGGCCGGGCCAGTGACATCCAGGCCGGGGTCTACCGGGTGCCGTTGCGCGCCTCCGGCGCCGCCGCGATGGCCGCCATCCTCGATCCGGCCAACCGGCTGGTGGCCCAGGTGACCATTCCCGAGGGCTTCACCGAGAAGCAGGTGCTCAGCCTGCTGGCCGGCAAGACCGGGTTGCCGGTCGCCGACCTGCGCGCGGCGGCCGGCAAGATCTCCAACCTGGGACTGCCCGAGGGGCTGAGCCCCAAGACCGCCGAGGGCTTCCTGTTCCCCTCCACCTACGAGTTCGATCCCGACCAGTCCGCCGACGAGGTCGTCCAGCAACTGGCCGGCCAGTTCGGCGCCGAGTACCGCAAGCTCGGCTTCGCCGCCGCGGCCAAGGCTCAGCGACTGACGCCGTACCAGGCGCTGATCATCGCCTCGCTGGTCGAATCCGAGGCCAAGTTCGCCGAGGATCGGCCCAAGGTCGCCCGGGTGAGCCTGAACCGGATGGCCAAGCACACCCCGATCGGCATCGACGCGGCCAACCGCTACGGGGTGGCGCTGACCGGCAAGGACCCCAACTCGGTGACCTATACCGAGAACTCGCCGTACAACGTCCGCACCCGCCTGGGGCTGCCGCCCACCCCGGTCTCCAACCCCGGGGAGGCCTCGCTGCAGGCCGCGATCCACCCGGCGGCCGGCGACTGGCTGTACTACGTGGTCGCCGACGCGGCCGGCCACCACATCTTCACCGCCGACGAGGACGCCTGGTCGGCCGCGGTGGCCAAGTGCAAGGCGAACGGCTGGGGTTGCTAGTTGCCGCCCGTTCGGCGGCGGTGCTGGGCAAGCCGGTCGGGCACTCGCTGTCCCCGGTGCTGCACCGGGCCGCCTACCGCGCGCTCGGCCTGACCGGCTGGAGCTACACCGCGATCGAGTGCGACGAGCGGGGCCTGGCCGGCCTGCTCGCCGGCGCCGGTGAGGACGTGGTCGGCTACTCGTGCACCATGCCGTTGAAGCGGCAGGTGCTGCGGGTGGCGAACTCGGTCAGCCCCGAGGCGGCCGCCATCGGCGCCGGCAACACGCTGCTGCGGGTGCCGGGCGGCTGGCATGCCGACAACACCGACTGGATCGGGATCCGGGACGCGCTGGCAGCCGCCGCGGTGCCCGTCGCGGGAGCAGCCGTCACCGTGCTGGGAGCCGGCGGCACCGCCCAGGCCGCGCTCGCCGCGCTGGCCGCTCCAACCGCTCCAACCGCCCCAGGCAGCTCGGCCGGCCCGGCCCAGGCCCGCGCCGGCCAGGTGACCGTGCTGGTCCGCGAGCCGTCCCGGGCCGGGGAGTTGCTGGCCACCGCCCGGCGGCTGGAGCTGCCGGTCACGCTGGCGTCGCTGGCCGAGCCGCGGCACTGGCTGGACGCCGACCTGATCATCGCCACCCTGCCGGCCGGCGCCGCGGACGCCTTCGCCGAACTGCCGTTCCACCGGGGCCAGGCGCTGCTGGAGGCGGTGTACGACCCGTGGCCGACCCGGCTGGCCACGGCACTGGCCGCGGCCGGGGCGCCGGTGGTCAGCGGCGCGACGATGCTGCTCCACCAGGCCGCCCGGCAGGTCGAGCTCATGACGGGGAGTGCAGCTCCAGTCGAGGCCATGCGAGCTGCGCTGCTGGCAGCCGCCCCGGGCTGCGGTGCCTGATCCGGCTCTCGGCCAGCCGCAGGTCCAGGGGCGTGTCGCAGTCCGCGCCGAAGGCGTCGAAATCCGGCAGGTAGGCCACCTCGACCGACTCGTAGAGCGCCCGCACCGGCTGGCCGGCCGGATTCGGTAGCCGGTCCAGGGCCGCGTACAGCGCCGCCGTCCGCCAGGCCGCCGCCAGGTAGTTGATCCGGCCGGTCGGCTCCACCCGGGCGGCGGCCTCAGTGCTGGGCCGGCCGGCCAGCAGCGCCCGCAGCGGCGCCAACGCCCCGGCGATGAACGGCAGGTCGGCGGCCAGTACCAGCACGATCGGCTGCTGGACGTGGCGCAGGCCGGCGTTGATCGCCGCCACCGGGCCGCTGCCGGCCGGCTGCTCGCGGCAGAACAGCGGCTCGCCGATCCCGATCCGGCTCGGCCCCACCACGATCTGCCGGCTGGCGGCGCTGCAGGCCAGCAGGACGTGATCGAGCATCGGCCAGCCGGCCAGCTTGCGCAGCGGCTTGGCCGGCCCACCCATCCGGGTGCCCCGGCCACCGGCCAGGATCACCGCGTCGAAGGCCTCCTCGATCCCGGCACCGCCGCGCACCAGCGCCAGCGCGGCCGCCGTCCGGGCCCGCATCGGGGTGTCGCCGAACAGGCTGAGCAGGGTCAGAGCGAGCTGGAAGCTGGCCGCCGCCGCGTCCCGGTCACCCTGTTCGAACTGCCGGACCCCGATCGAGTGCAGGGTGCCGGCCTGCCGCTCGCGGCCCAGCGCGTGCCGCCAGGCCTGCTGGTGGCATTGCTCGGCCGCCGGAAAGTCCGACCGCAGGCAGTGCAGGTCGGCCAGCCGCAGCATCAGTTGCCACGGATCGGAGCTGATCGCGGGCTCGTCCAGCAACCGCCGCCCCTCGGCCAGGCCTTGCT
>DASZEI010000088.1:0-3458 GCA_035940975.1 Jatrophihabitans sp.
CATCGGAGATTTCTACGACCAGATGGGCGGCCTCATCGAGATCATGGGCGGCAACATCCACGTCGGCTACTGGACGTCGGACGAGGACCGGACTCCGCTGCTCGAGGCCATCAACCGCCTCACCGACATCGTGGGGAGCAAGCTCGATCTCCAGCCGGGACAGCACCTGCTCGACGTCGGCTGCGGCGTCGGCGTGCCCGCCATCCGGTTGGGGCAGCGCGTCGAAGCCCGGATCACCGGTGTCACGAACAGCCCCTGGCAGGTACAGGAAGCGACCCGCCGGATCCGAGCCGCGGGGCTGCGTGGCCAGGTCACGGTCGAGCATGGTGACGCTGCCGCTCTCAGCTTCGCCGACGCCACCTTCGACGCGGTGCTGGCGTTCCAGTCGCTGCAGCATGCCAGTGATCGCGACCAGTGGCTGCGCGAGATGGTCCGGGTGCTGCGGCCGGGCGGCCGGATCGTGCTGACCGAATTCATCTCCGAGATCGCGCTGACCGACGCCGAGACCGAGATCCTGCTGGCCGGCGCGATGCAGCCACCGACCCGGGACGGCGCGGTCCTGGAGGCCGTCCGGAACAGCGGCGTGGTCATCGACGAGGTCACCGACTGCGGCGATCGGATCAGGCGGTCCTACCCGGCGTACTTCGACCGGCTGGACAGGCACCGGGCCGAACTCATCGAGGCCTTCGGCGAGGAGCGCATCCAGGCGCAGCAGGAGGCCATGGGCATCTTGCTGCCGATCTACCGGGACAAGATCGGCTACCTGATCGTCACCGGCCACAAGCCGGCCTGAGCGGGGCTCGGCATCATGCGCGTCCTGTTCCTGCCCGCCCCGGCGATCGGCCACGCTTTTCCGATGGTGCCGCTGGCCTGGGCCTTCCGCGCCGCCGGCCACGACGTCCTGTTCATCACGGCCGGAGACGGGCTGGCGGTGGCGCAGGCAGGCTTGCCGGTGCTGGACGCCCTGCCCGGCCGCACCACCAACCAGCTGTATGCCCAGTTCGTCCACGACGTGCCGGAGCTGTTCGAACCGCTGCCCGAAGGCGTCGACCCGGTCGCGGGGCTGAACGAGCGCAAGCCGAGCATCGTCGCATGCTGGGATCCCTACGTCGACGCCCACCTCGCGCTGGCCGAGCGGGTCCGGCCCGACCTGGTGGTCTATGACCCGATCTTCGGCGTCGGTCCGCTGGTGGCGGCCACGCTCGGGATCCCGGCAGCCGCCTACGGGTTCACGCTCTGCCGCTACCCGCCCGAGATGCTGCGGGAGCTGCCGGCCGCGGTCGCCTTCCAGCGGCACGGGTTGAAGGTTCCGGACGAGATACCCACGATCGACCTGGCGCCGCCGAGCCTGGTGGAAGGACCGCCGTCGCCACTGCAGATGCGCTACATCCCCTACAACGGCGGATCGGTATTGCCCGACTGGCTGCTCGCTGCGCCCGAGCGGCCGCGGCTGGCGGTGACTTTCGGCTCGCTGGAGCAGGCGCACGGGTCCGGAAGTCTGGCTCGGCTCGCGGCGGCGGCCGCCGGCGTCGACGCGGAGTTCGTGGTGGCTTCCGGCGAGGCCAACCCGCGCCGGCCGGACGAGCTGCCACCCAACGTGCGCATCATCGGCTGGACTCCGCTGAACGCGCTGCTTCCCAGCTGCACCGCGGCCATCCACCACGGCGGCAGCAGTTCCGCGTTGACCTGTTGCGCGCTGGGCATTCCGCAGCTGGCACTGCCCGAGAACTTCGCCGACGCGATGGCCGAGGCGCAGTTGCTGCAGGCCCGCGGCGCGGCGATGGTGCTGCACGGCGAGGAACTGGATGCGGCGGTAGTGCGGGAATTGCTCGACGACGACAAGCTGCGCAGGGTGGCCGGTGAGCTGAAAGCCGAGATCGCCGAGCTGCCCTCACCGGCGGACCTGGTTCCGCGGCTGGTCGAACTCCCCTGACTCCACTGCGGGGCTGACTCCACTGCGGGGGCTGGCTCCACTGCGCGCTGGCTCCACCGGGGGTTGGACCCGCTGCCGGCCAACCCGACGAAGGCTCCGAAACCTCTGGACAATTACTATATAAAAATGTAGCGTTTGAGGAAGCAGGCTGCGATCCTCGGAACGGCGACAGCATCGTCCGTCCCATCACCAACCCACCAGAGTCAACTGGAGATGACCCTCATGAGTGTTTCCGGTCCCGAGACTTACGAGTCGCTGAACCTCGAACCCAAACCGATCCGGCCACACATCCTCGCCGCCGCAACGGTGGTGTTCGGCGAGGACTACTACACCGGGCAACGCGAGACGATCAACCTTTCGGGCTTCGTGCAGCTGAACAAGTGGCCGATGCCCGGGTTCGAGCACCGCGTGGACGAGAAGGGCTACGCCGAATTCGACCTCGAGCTGATCAGCGCCCCCGAGGTCGGCATCAAGGGCTACAGCTACGTCCTCAACGACCGCATCCAGATCCTGTCCAACCCGTTCCTGCCCAACACCGGGCACGTCCGGCAGATCGTGCCGGGCAAGAACTTCCCCGCGAACTTCTTCATCCGCCGGTTCGGCATCCTGGAGACCAGCTCGATGCGGCTCGCGCACCGCGACGTCATCGAGATTCTCGGTGTGGTCGACGGAATCCCGCCGTACAAGAAGCCGTTGACCGGCCCCTACCTCGGCGAGCCTCGCGGCGACGGCCCGTTCGACGTCGTGCAGGCGCCGAACGTGGTGCGCGGCATCAACCTGCCCGAGGCGTGGTACCCGTCCAACGACGACAACCAGCCGGTCGGCATCACCCCGTCGGTGTTCTTCGCACCGAGCGCCGGCCCGTGCATGTCGATGCTGGTCGATCCCTCGATCATCATGCAGGCATCGATGGAGGGCCAGGTCCAGCTCGAGCTCAATGGCAAGACCGTGAGCATCGACATCGCCGGCGAGTACGAGAAGGCAGCAGGTGGCGAGCTGCTGCTGTTCGGCCCGGAGAAGCACCACGACGGCGACGGCGTGCTGGCACAACTGGCACGGGTCGCGATGGTCGGCCACTGCCCGGAGCTGGGCGGCCGTGTGATGCTGCGGGCCAGCTGGCCCAAGGTGTCGGGCGGAACCTTCGGCGAAGGCCACGAAGAGAGCCTGAGCCGGGTGCGCTACCCGAGCACGCTGCACCTGGACGCCCAGTTCGAACTGGCCACCCCGTCCGGTGTCCTGTACACCACCAACTCGGTGCATGTCAGTGGCAAGGTGCTCGACATCGAGCCGGACGGCACCGAGCTGCGCATGCAGGGCCCGGACGCCGCGCTGGTCACCCACGACGGCGCCCCCCGGGGCCGGCTGACCAACGTCCAGCTCGTGATGCGCCGCTCGATCGTCGGAACCGAGGCACACGTCTCGGGAACCGGCCAGCTGGTGCGCTGATCGGCGGTAGCCAGTTCAGCTAGTCAAGAACGGCCCATGGGGCGGGACGAACTCGGGTTCTCCCGCCCCATGCGGGGTG
>DASZEI010000089.1:0-2761 GCA_035940975.1 Jatrophihabitans sp.
CTGCGTGGTCGCGGTGGACCGCGACCAGGCCTCGGTCGCCCGCGGCCGGGGTCACATCGAGCACTCCACCGGACGGGCGGTGGCGCGCGGCAAGCTGGCCGAGTCCGAGCAGGCCGAGCTGCTGTCCCGGATCACCTTCGACACCGAGCTGAAGGCGCTGGCCGACGCCGACCTGGTGATCGAGGCGGTGCCCGAGCAACTGGATCTCAAGCGCGCCATCTTCACCGCCCTGGACGAGATCTGCGGGCCGGAGACGATCCTGGCGACCAACACCTCCTCGCTGTCGGTCACCCAGATCGCGGTGGCCACCTCGCGCCCGGGCAAGGTGGTCGGCGTCCACTTCTTCAACCCGGCACCGGTGATGAAGCTGGTCGAGGTGGTGCGCAGCGTCGTCACCGAGCCGGACGTGGTCGCCGACATCGAGGCGTTCGTGGCCTCGCTCGGCAAGACCGACGTCACGATCGGCGACCGGGCCGGCTTCATCGCCAACGCGCTGCTGTTCGGCTACCTCAACCACGCCGCCGCGATGTACTCCGAGCGCTACGCCAGCCGGGAGGACATCGACGCCGCGATGAAGCTGGGCTGCGGGCTTCCGATGGGCCCGCTGGCACTGCTGGACCTGATCGGCCTGGACACCGCCTACGAGATCCTGGACACGATGTACAAGCAGTCGCGCGACCGGCTGCACGCTCCGACCCCGATCTTCAAGCAGATGATCACGGCCGGCCTGCTCGGTCGCAAGGTGGGCCGCGGCTTCTACACCTACGACGGGCCGGACTCACCGAAGGTGGTGGCCGATGCCCACACCCCGACCGAGCAGGCCGACACCAGCAGCGCGCGGCCGGTGCAGCGGGTCGGCGTGGTGGGCGCCGGCACCATGGCGATGGGCATCGTCGAGGTGTTCGCTCGGGCCGGCTACGACGTGACCTTCATCGCCCGCTCGGGGCAGAAGCTCCACGCCGCGCACAACGTGCTGCGCCGCTCGCTGGAGAAGGGCGTCCAGCGCGGCAAGCTCGCCGCCGAGGAGCGCGACGAGGCGCTGGGCCGGGTGACGGGCTCGCTCCGGCTGGACCACCTGGCCCCCATGGACCTGGTGGTCGAGTCGGTGGTCGAGGAGCTCGCCGTCAAGCAGGCCCTGTTCGCCAACCTGGACGAGATCTGCCGGCCGGGCGCGATCCTGGCCACCACCACCTCCTCGCTGCCGGTGATCGCGTGCGCGGCGGCCACCTCCCGGCAGAGCGAGGTGATCGGGCTGCACTTCTTCAACCCGGCGCCGGTGATGTCGCTGGTCGAGGTGGTCAGCACGGTGGCCACCGCCGCCGAGGTCGAGGCCACCGCGCTGGCGGTCTGCGGCCGGCTCGGCAAGCACCCGGTGCGCTGCGGCGACCGGGCCGGCTTCATCGTCAACGCGCTGCTCTTTCCCTACCTCAACGACGCGGTGAAGATGCTGGAGGCCCACTACGCCACCAGCGAGGACATCGACTCGGCCATGAAGGTGGGCTGCGGCTATCCGATGGGGCCGTTCGAGCTGCTGGACGTGGTGGGCCTGGACGTCGCGCTGGCCATCCAGCGGGTGCTGTACGAGGAGTTCCGCGAACCGGGCTTCGCGCCCGCGCCGCTGCTGGAGCACCTGGTCACCGCCGGCCGGCTGGGCCGCAAGACCGGCAAGGGCTTCCGCGAGTACGTCTAGCCGCCGGCCGGCGATGACCGGCCGCCCAGCTGTCAGGAGAGAGGGTCGCGCATGGCCGCCGCCGGTTTGCCCGATGTCGTCGAGCTGGACAAGCTTCCGGCCCGGGTGACGATCTGCGAGGTCGGCCCCCGCGACGGCCTGCAGAACGAGGCGGCGATCGTGGCGCTCGAGGTCAAGCTCGAGTTCATCGAACGGCTGGTGGATGCCGGCCACCAGCTGATCGAGGTGACCAGCTTCGTCCATCCGTCCTGGATGCCGCAGCTGGCCGACGCCGAGGAGCTGGTGCGCCGCCTGGATCGCCGTCCCGGGGTGCGCTACCCGGTGCTGGTGCCCAACGCCCGGGGCCTGGACCGGGCACTGGACGCCGGCGTCGAGGAGATTGCGATCTTCGCCAGCGCCACCGAGACCTTCGCCCGGCGCAACCTGAACCGGACGATGGCCGAGTCGATGGAGATGTTCGCGCCGGTGGTGGCCGCTGCCCGCGAGCGCGGCCTGCGGGTCCGGGGCTACCTGTCGATGTGCTTCGGCGACCCGTGGGAGGGCCGGGTGCCGCTACCCCAGGTGGTGCGGGCCGCCGGGGAGCTGGTCGCGCTCGGCTGCACCGAGCTGAGCCTGGGCGACACGATCGGGGTGGCCACCCCGGGCCAGGTCCAGCGGCTGCTGCGGCTGCTGGCCGGGGCCGGTATCGACCTGGGCGCCGTCGCGGTGCACTTTCACGACACCTACGGCCAGGCGCTGGCCAACACGCTGGCCGCGCTGCAGTGCGGCGTCTCGATCGTCGACGCCTCGGCCGGCGGCCTGGGCGGCTGCCCGTACGCCGAGAGCGCCACCGGCAACCTGGCCACCGAGGACCTGCTGTGGCAGCTGGCCGGATTGGGCATCCAGACCGGGGTGGACCTGGCCAAGCTGGTCGAGACCAGCGCCTGGATGGCGGGGCAGCTCGGTCGGCCCAGCCCGTCGCGGGTGGTGCAGGCGCTGGCGCCGCACTGAGGGCGTGCCGGTCGGCTCGGCTGGCGTCATTAGACTGCAAGCCGTGCCCCGTCGAAACCTGCCCGCCCGGCACGGGGTGGC
>DASZEI010000090.1:0-3532 GCA_035940975.1 Jatrophihabitans sp.
ACGCCGACGGCGTGCGCCAGCCGGTCCGCCGACTCGGCCAGCGTGTCGGCGAACAGCTGCTGGTACTCAGCACTGGGCTGGTACTCGTGTGGCAGCGACTCGGCGTAGTGCGCGCCGCCGGACTGGATCGCCTCCTCGCGCTCCTCGGTCGGAGCTTCGAGCGCGGCGCCGGACAGGTCGGTGAGCAACCAGGCCACGTCAGCGGCCGGGTAGCTGCCGAAGTCCGGACCGGTCAACGGATCGGGCAGCTGCTCTGCCTCCTCGGCAGCGATCGCCCGTTGCGCACCGGGGAAAGCGGGTCGGTACGCCGGCAGCCGGACGACGTGCAGGTGGTCGGTGACCGATGCCAGCTGCCCCACCAGGCCGGTCGAGCCGCGATGGTCGGTCAGATCGGTGTCGGTGACCAGCACGATGTCGCTGAACCGCTGGTCCGGCGCCGGGTCGGCGACGTTGTAGGCATAGCGTGGTCCGGGACCGTCGATGAGATCGGCGGGATCGTCAATGCTGGCAAAGCTGAGCCGGCTGCGGATCGCGTAGCCGGGATCGTCCACCGCGACCACCGGCGAGCGGGTGGTGCTGGAGTACCGGACGGTGGCCCAGCCCTCGAGTTCGTCGGCCAGCGCGGCACCGATCCGCAGCGGCGCGTACATCAGCTCCTCGCAGCCGAGCACCAGGATTCGCCTTGCACGCTCAGGCGGATCGGTGTCGCGAGAGTGATCAGGAGTAAGCAACCGACCGGCCTTCAACCGTTCCGCGATCACCCGGGCCAGCCGCGCGCTGGCCTGCTCGAAGGCAGCGTGGGAGCCGGCCGTGAAGCCGTGCCGGCCGCTCTCGGCAAGCCCGGCCGGCCAGCCGGTGAGCACCGGGTTCAGCCGGGCCGGCTGACCCGGGGCGGGCTGGGCCGGGGCGGGCTGGGCCGGGGTCTGGCCGGCTGCCAGCCGCAGCCCGACGGCCGCCGCGTCCTCAGGCACCCGCAGCCGTCCGGACGCCAGCGCCACCACCTCGATCTGGACGCCGAGCCGGTCGGCGGCACGCGCGAGCCTGGCGCGGTCGGCCGCCGAGCGCAGGTCGACCAGCGTGGCGATCAGGTAGCGCTGCCGCGGCCAGTCCCGGTGCAGCGCGTCGATGGTGTTGAGCACCGTCTGCCCGGTGGACAGCTCGTCGTCGACCAGCACCAGCGGGCCGGGGCCGGCGAGCAGGCCCGGGTCGGCCGGCAACAGCAGGTGCCGGGTGGCATGGCTGTGCTCCTCGTCGAAGCCGGCCACCGGCCGGTAGCCCGGAACCTGGCGCCGGGTGGAGTGCAGGTAGTCGGCGGCCAGTGATTCGGCGACGCAGTGCCCGAGCGCGGTGGCGGTCTCGGCGTAGCCGATCACCAGTGACCCGGGAACCGGCCCGCCTGCGGCGCGGTGCCGGTCGCACAGTTCGATCAGGCAGCGGGCGTCCTCGGCCGGCTCGGCGGCCCGCAGCGCCGACCGCAGCAGAGCGCCCCCCGTCCCGGCGATGTCAGCGGTGCCGGCGATGTCAGCGGTGCCGGCGGTGCCGGCGGTGCCGGCGATCTCAGCGGTGCCGGCGATGTCGGAGCGACCACCGGTCAGCCGGTCGGCGACCAGCGCGCCGAGCAACCGGCCGGCGCCGTAGACGAGTCGAGGGTCGGCCGGCAGGTGCTTGCCCAGCACCGTCGAGACCAGCAGGTGCGCCCGCCGGGGATTGCGGCGCAGCGCCAGTCCCACCAGGTCGGCCACCGGCACCGGCGAGTCCGGGTCGGACTCGACAACGACTCCGAGGGCGTCGGCCACCCAGCGCCCCGGCCACGGCACGGTGCCGGCTGGTGCGCCGGTCCCGGCGGTCACTGATGCAGCCCGGCGCCGAGCAGGTCGACGAAGGAGACGTCGGCGTTGGCGACGCCGAACACCGCGGCGCGCAGCACGGTACGCCGGGCCCAGGCCGAGTGCGGTTTCGACTCGTTCATCTTGTTGCCGTACGCCGAGGACGCCACCCCGCCGCCGGACCGGGTGCCCAGCACGTCGCGGGCGTCGCAGTACTCCTCATGGCTCACCACCGACAGCGCGTGCACGGCTGCCACATGGCTGGGGTGGATGACGGTCTTGCCGGTCAGGCCGTTCGCCTTGTCCAGGGCCACCTCGCGGATCAGGCCGTCCAGGTCGCGGCCGATCAGCTCGGTGCGCAGGTCCCGTTCCGAATGCTCGATGAAGGGCGCCTCGCGAAGCTGCGGTTTGAACATCCGCTCCGACCCGGAGAAGTACTCCCAGACCGCGCCGGTCACCACGAACCCGCTCTCGTCGGCACGGCCGAGGATGTTGACCACGTCGGCGATCACGTCGGCCACCACCCGGACGTCATAGATGGTCAGATCGCGCGAGCGGCGCAGGCCGAAGGCCGAGCTCAGGTCGGTGGCGCCGAGCCGGACCGCCACCACGTGCTGGCGATGCTTGTTCAGCAGCTGGCGCACCTGCAGCAGGACCTCGATGCGGGACTCGGCGAAGATCACCGACGGCGCCTCCAGGACCGGCATCGCCAGCAGCCGGTGGCCGGTGGCGACGCTGGCCTCGCTGATCGCATCCAGGTACCGCGCTCCGTTCTCGTCGGTGAACTTCGGCAGCACGAAGCCGGCCAGGACCGGCAGCTGCTCACCGAGGCCGGCCACGATCATCGGGATCTGCTCGGCCGAGCGGACCCGGATGAACACCAGCGGGCGCGGCGCCCCCGACTCGGCATAGGCCCGCAGTTGCGTGATCACGTTCTGCTCGGCCGCGGGCACCGCCTGGTCCGGAATCGAGTCCTCCAGGCAGATCACCGTGCTGAGCACCCCCTGGCCGGTCCGCTTGGCGAGGTCGGCGACCAGCGCCGGACGGGTTGCCGGGCTGTAGAGGGTGGCGCCCAGCGCCATCCCCAGCACGTTCAGGTCGTCGTTGGCGCTGAACTGCTGCGGGGCCCGGAAGAACAGCCGCTGGCGGTCGGTCTCGGACAGGAAGTCGAAATGGCGCATCTCAGCCGTCCTCAGGCCACCGGGGTGCGATCGTCCAGCCAGCTGATCCGGTCGAAGCCGTAGGCCTGGACCGCGGTGCGGATCGAACCGGGAACGTTCTCCATCTCCGCACGAACCACGAACTCGCCGCGGACGTTGTAGATCGACAGCAACACCGTCACCCCGGCGGAGGCCGGCCGGTCCAGCGGAAGCTCCACGCGCGCACCACCGGCCGTTCTCAGGATCAGGGTGCCGCCCCAGTTCAGCGGGCCACCCGACTCGGAGAAGCCGTAGACGACCAGCCGTTCCAGCTGCCGGCTCTGCCGCAGGTCGATCACCAGCCGCTCGTACTGCTCGGCCCGGGCGGCGATCACCGGACGCCGCGAGTTGCGCGGAGCGGTGGCGATGCCGCCGGCCCGCGACACCAGCGAGCTGTGGCCGTCGGCCAGCTGATAGGCAGCACCTATCCGCAGGTCGCCGACCGCCGGTGAGCAGGCGGCTTCGATGGTCAGGACGCCGATGCCGCTCTGCAGCCTGTTCAGGGTG
>DASZEI010000091.1:0-2292 GCA_035940975.1 Jatrophihabitans sp.
GTCCCACACCTCGGCAGCCACGGCCTAAATCTGCTCGACCAACCGGGCCGGTGATGGCACCGTATCGCCCATGCCCTGGACCTTCACCGATGATCCGCACCGCTACGCCGAGCACGTCCTGGACCTGCTGAGTGCGCGTCCGGACGCCAACACCATTGCCCTGACGGTGCTGGAGACCCTGCGGGTCGGTCAGCGGTTCTCCGAATCCGATCCGGTGTTCGGCTGGTTCACCTCCGGCGGCGCGGTCACCGGCGCGGTGTTGATGACCCCGCCGTACGGCGTCCAGATCGGTGAGCTGCCGCCCGGTAGTGAGGCCGAGCTGGTCGCCGGGCTGCGCGAGCGGGGGACCGAGGTTCCGGACGTGGCGGGCACCGTCGAGGCCGCCGGCCGGTTCGCCGCCAGCTGGACGGCTGGCACCGGCCTGGGCACCGAGGTGGCGATGCGCCACCGGCTCTACACCTTGGACACCCTGCGCCCGCCGGACCCGCCACCCGCAGGCCAGGCCCGCCGTGCGCTGCCGGCTGACCTGGACCTGGTGATGGACTGGATCGCGTGCTTCCACGACGAGGTCGAGGCGTCCTCGATCAGGCCGCAGCGCGAGATCTACCAGCGCCGGGTCGAGTTGGGGCTGCTGTGGCTGTGGGAGGACGAGCTCGGGAACCCGGTGTCAGTGGCCAGCCGCAACGTCACGGTGGCCGGCGTCAGCCGGATCGGGCCGGTCTACACGCCGCCGGCCTTCCGCCGCCACGGCTACGGAGCGGCGGTCACGGCCGCCAGCACCGGCGACGCGCTGGACTGCGGCGCCCGTCAGGTGGTGCTGTTCACCGACCAGGCCAACCCGACCTCGAACGCCATCTACCAGCAGATCGGCTTCCGGGCGCTGGATGAGCGGGTGATCCTGCGGTTCGTCCGGGCGGCTGAGGACGCAGTCCCAGCACCTGCCTGACGGGTGGATCCGAACCGGCGCCTCACGAGCCGGTGCAGGGCACCTCGACCACGATGCCGAGCACCGTCGCGGTGCAGGCGGTGCTGCCGGTCGGCGACGGCTGAGCCACCGGGTTGCTCAGCGTCGGCAGCGGCAGGCCCGGCAGCGGCAGGCCGGACGGCGCCGGCTGGCTGCTCGACGGGGTCGGGTGGGCAGGAGCGGGGCTGGTCGCGGGCGGAGGGCTGGCAGGTGCCGACGATCCGGTGCCGGACGAGTTGCTGCCGGACGAGCCACTGCCGGACGAGCCACTGCCAGCCGGGTTGCTGCCGGACGCGCTGCTGCCCGACGAGCCGGACGATGTGCTCGACGGGCCGGCGGCGGGGGAGCGGGCACCGGAGTGCTGGGGCAGCGTCCCGGACCCGGCCCCGGCCGGGCCGCCCGGGTTCACCGGCGGCAACCAGCTGGTGTCCACCGGCGGCAGCGTGCCGGTGCTGACACCCCGGATCGGCGCGTCCAGGGACGTGCCGCTGGCATAAGCCGCCGCGGTGCCCAGCACCAGGGCCAGGTACTCGTCGGAATGGTTGTAGGCCAGCACCGCGCGGCGCTGCCCGGCGGGCGTCCGCAGGTCACCACCGGCGGCGCACAGGTAGCGGGCCGCGGCCAGCGCGGCGTCGTAGATGTTGAACGGGCTGGCGACCCGGTCGCCGTTGCCGTCGATGCCGTAGCCGGCCCAGGTCGAGGGGATGAACTGCATCGGCCCGACCGCGTGGTCCACGCGCGGGTCGGCGTCCAGCCGGCCGCCGTCGGTGTCGGCGATGTAGGCATAGCCGGTGCCGTCGAGGGCGGGGCCGATGATGTGCGGGCTGGACTCGCCGCTGGCGCTCAGGGTCGAGCCGCCGTAGCGGCCGTGGTCCGATTCGATCCGGCCGATCCCGGCCAGCAGCCACCACTGCAGCCCGCAGCCGGGCTGGGCCGAGGCCAGCCGGGCCGCCGCCAACCGGTAGGCGTTGAGCGCCACTGCCGGGATCCCGTCGGCTGCCAGCCCGCTGATCGCGACCGGGGTGGCTGCCGCCGGCCGGCTGACATGTACCGGGTGGGCCGGCAGCAGCTTGGCACCGTGGGGCGCGCCGAGTGACAGCCGGGCGATGCCGGCCGCGGCGGCATCCGCGGCCGCGCCCGGGTGGGCGGCATGCCGGGTCGGGCTGCCGGCGGCGCTGGTGGTGGCCAGCACCCCCACCGTGAGCGCGGCGGCCACCACGCCGGCCAGCGCGATGCGTGGCAGCCAGGAAGGGATCGGCGGCGCCGGAACCGGTTGGTGTACGGCCCGGTGGCGTCCGGCGTTGGCTTCGGCATGGCGTTCGGCGGCG
>DASZEI010000092.1:0-12626 GCA_035940975.1 Jatrophihabitans sp.
AGGTAGGGCATAGCGAGGTAGGGCATAGCGAGGTAGGGCATAGCGAGGTAGGGCATAGCGAAAAGGGGCAGGCTTGATACCTCCAGAACCTCCGCCGGTCACGCGTCATGGCCCAGTCCGTCGCGGCTGAATATCGAGCACACAGGTGCCTGCACGAGCTGATCCACAGCCGAGTCGGCTGTCCACATTCGGACGCGGAGCGCCGATCGACCCCCGGCCGGCTGCCAGGCTCGAAGCGCGCCCAGATCGGGACGCATCGTCGAGGGGGCTGGATATGAGGATCGTGAGCAAGGTGTGCCGGCGAGGTCGGGCCCGGGTGCGACGGCTGGGCACCGAGGCCGGGATGGCGACCGCGGAGTACGCGGTCGGCACGGTGGCCGCGGTGGCGTTCGCCGCGGTGCTGTTCAAGGTGGTGCACAGTCAGGCGGTGCAGACGGCGCTGTCGCACATCGTCACCTCGGCGTTGAACGTCTCGCTGTGATCGCTGCCCGGCTGCGTTCCGATGCCGGCATGGTGACTGCCGAGACGGCGATGAGCTTGCCGGTGCTGGCCCTGGTGACTGTGGTGGGCGTGGTCGCGGTCGGTGTCGGGCAGGCTCGGGTGCGCTGCGCCGATGCGGCCGGTGAGGCGGCCCGGGCGGTCGCGCGGGGCGACCCCGCGGCGGCTGCTGAGCGGGCGCGGGCGGCGGCGGGCGCTCCGGTGGCGCTCAGCATCGGCTCGTCGGCGTCGGATACCAGGGTCACCGCGCGCATGGTGCTGCGTCCGGTGCGCTGGCTTCCGCCGGTGGCGATCACCGAGACCGCGGTGGTGGCCACCGAGCCGGGCGCCGTGCCGTGAGCCGGCGCTCGGCTCGGGGCGTGAGCCTGCGCACGGATCGGGGTGCGGCCACCATCTGGGTGCTCGGACTGGGCGCGGTCATCCTCGCCGTCGCCATGATGGTGCTGGTGCGGGGTTCGGCGGTACTGGCCCGGCATCGGCTGGAGCGGGCGGCGGACCTGGCGGCGCTGGCCGCGGCGCAGCAGATCGGCCGGACGGCTCAGCCGTGTGCCGCCGCGTCCCGGATCGCCGCCGCCAACGCGGCGGTGCTGGTGTCGTGCACGGCTCGCGTCGATCCCTCCCGGCGCAGCGGTGCGGTGGCAGTAGTCGTGCGCCGCACCGTCAGCTTTCCGCTCGTCGGCGCCCGGACGCTGACCGCGCGATCCAGAGCCGGGCGGCAACCTTCCGTATTCGACGGAACGCGCTACCGGGTGGCGCCTGGAACCGGTGCGGACTCAGAAACTCCGGCTGCGGCGCAACCTCAGCGGCCGGCCGTCCGGGTCGTAGACGGTGCGATAGAGCGGGGTAGCCCAGGCCAGGGTGCGCCGGGACAGTGTCGGTACCAGGTAGGGGCGCAACCGCCCGGGCGGCCGCGGTCCGCTGCGCCCGGTGTCGTGCCAGCGTTGCAGTTGCGCGGCGCTGTCGGCGAAGGCTGCGAAGGCCGTCACCGGGTCGATCAGGTCCGCGTCGTCGCCGGCTGCCCGGTCCAGGTGCTCGCGGGCCAGTCGCAGCCGGAGCTCGCGGGCGAACGCGCGGGCGCCGTCGCCGAACCTGTCGAGAATTCGGGGTTCGCGATCGTCTGCCTGGTCGTCGATCACCGCGCAGGACAGTTCCGAGTCGTGCGTCCAGGATCGCCGGTTGACATTGTCCGAGCCGACCGAGGCCCACACGTCATCGACGATGCAGACCTTGGCGTGGACGTAGACGGGGGTGCCGGCGTGGTTCTCGATCCCGTAGACCGCGGCTCGGGCACCGCCGGCGGCCCGGATCTCGGCCAGCGCCTGCAGCCGCCCGACCAGGTTGGGGGCGAGGGAGAACCGGCCGTCCTGATCGGGGAAATGCGGAATGACCGCGATCAGGTGCAGGTTCTCGTCGGCACGCAGTGCCTCGGCGAAGCAGCTGACGACGCCGGTCGACCAGAAGTACTGGTCCTCGAGATAGACCAGGCTGTGCGCCCGGCTGATGACCTTGCCGTAGCCGCGTGCCACGCTGCGTTCGCCGTCGGGTGCGAAGGGGTAGCCGGGGCGGCGTTTGGGGTAGGTGCGCAGCAGCTGCACGTTCGCGCTGCCGGCTGGAGCGGGGTCGGGCAACCGGCCCGGGAGCCGGCCCGCGGTGCGGTCCTCGTGCCGCAGCAGCTCCCCGACGAGGCCGATGGGATTGCGCGTCAACGGCGTGGAATCCTCCCACCGCTCGCGGAAGACCGTTTCGACGTCGGCCACCGCTGGGCCATGGATCGCGAGCTGGACATCGTGCCAGGGCGGCGTCGGCCCGTAGATCCTGGCCATCGGCTGGGGCTGCGGATCGCCGTGGTGCTCCGGCCCGTCGTGGCGGCTGTGGCACAGGTCGATGCCTCCCGCGAAGGCGACGTCCAGCTCCGGGCGGCCGGGATGGCGCAGCACCACGAACTTCTGGTGGTGCGAGCCGCCCGGACGGACCCGCTGATCCAGCAGGCACTCGCCGCCGGCCGCCTCGATCTTCTCGCCCAGATGCCGGTTCTCCCGCTCGCTGAAGGTCAACCGGTCCAGGTGCGAGCGCCAGACCAACCCCTTCACCAGCACCCCGCGCCCGGCCGCTTCGGACAGCACCCGGGACACCTCGGTGCCCGGCCCGTCGAGGAGTTCGTCGGGGTCACCGCGCCAGTCGGTGAACAGCAGCAGGTCACCGGCCCGCATCAGCCGCACGCAGCGGGCCAACTCGGGAAAGTAGGAAGCGCCGTGCACCAGCACCCGCACGTCGTTGCCGGCCGTCCACGAGCCGGCCCCGGCATGGCGGCTGTCGAGCACCGTCGCCGGGTTGCCCCGCTCGGACGGGCTCAGGAACCAGCCGGCAACATCCATTCCTCCATCTAACCGCCTTGCCGGCTAGTCGGCCGCGCCCATTCCCGGACCTCGGCCGGAAGGCGCTGAGGCGGGCCAGAACCGCCCGGCCGGCGGACCGATCAGCGCGCCTCGAGCCAACGTTGCGGTCCACGGATTGGCCGCTACTTCCACGGCATCGTCGGGAACCAGCCGTACCCCAGCCGCGCCGGCACCCGGACGCCCCAGTACACCAGCGTGAACGCGCCACCGGCCAGCAGCGCGAAGGAGGTCGCCGTGACGATCCGCGACGGTACCGCTTGCAGCCAGCGCGGGAACCGGGTCATCGACAGCAGCAGCAGCAAGGCTGCCATCAGGAGCATGTTGCCCAGGATCACCAGCGCCAGTGCGCCGATCACCAGCAGCGGGTTGCCGGTCTCCGCGGCATGCCGGAACAGCCGGTTGAACATCGGCCACGGCCGCCCGATGGTGAACCCGCCCAGCAGCACCCCCAGCACCAGGTACGGCGTCTGCGGCCAGCGGGCGGTGAGTCCGGCCAGCGGATCGGGAACCAGTCGCAGGGCGGTCAGGCCGAGGTAGAGCAGAACCAGGCCGATCACGCTGAACACGACGACCGATTGCCACAGCCGGACCGGAACGCCGTCTCCGACGACCCGCGTCGACAGCTGCGGAAGCCGGCTGCCGAGCAGGCTTGCGAGCACGCCGTACAGGCTGGTGACCGCCACCGCGCCGAGCGCCAGCCAGCCCAGTGGCCGCAGCGCCCGGCGGGCGCTGGCCAGTCGCGAGGAGCCGTCGCGGACGCTCGGCGCGATCGCGCTGAAGACGGCGACGTTGCACGCGGTGAAGGTGCCGGCCACGCCCGTGACGAAGGCGAAGACCAGCGAGGTCACCGTCGAACTGAGATCGACCTGCTCGGCCTCCCGGCCCAGCAGGCCGTTGGCGAGGTTGTGTCCGATGTCGGAGTCCACGAGCTTGACCGACCAGACGAGGGCGATGATCACCCCGACCAGGACGCCGGCGGCAATCGTCAGGCCCCGGTGCGGTGACCGCTGGTCGACGCCGTGATCGGCCTGCGCCAGACCGGTCGCGGACCTCGCTGCCGGATCGGTAGTGACCATGTCGTGCCCTTTCGAGAGTGGTGGACCTGCGCTGAAGGAAGTCACTCGAAGCGCTGCATCGCGGTGACGAGTTCATCGGGAACCGGCAACGGAATGAGGCCGTCCGGGCCGCGAGACATGCAGGCGACCGTCTGCTCGCCGCGCGCGATCACCGCACCTCGGCTGCGGTACTGGAAGCACATCCGGGCCCGGCTGGAGACGATGCCGCCCGGGCTCATCTCGATCGTCACGTCGTCACCGGCGTAGCACTCTTCGAAGTAGTCCATCGCGCAGCCGACCGTCACCAGCGCCAGGGAACCCTTGAGGATGTCGGCGAACACGTTGGGCGCGTGCTCGAGCAGAAAGCTCTCACGGCACTGGCCCTGCCAGTCCAGGTAGTGGGTGAAGTACACATTGCCGACGACGTTCGTCTCGGCGAAGGTGACCCGGTGCCGGTAGCTGAACGCCGTCATGAGAACGCCGTCATGAGCGCGTGCCGACGCCGGCCAGGCCGCACACCATGTCACCGAGGCCGGCGATCCGTACCCGAGCGGTGAGCACCCGGGCCGAGCCGGAGCCGAACAGGCAGTCGCCATCGGGCCGTACCCGATCGAGCACCAGCGGACCGTCCTCGCCGGTGGCCTTGCGGACCGCCTCGTGCGCGCACCACAGCCTGGTCGACACGACGTGCTCCGGTTCGCCGAGATCGTGGCTGAGCGGCTCGATGAGCCCGCGGTCGGCCGCGGTGAGGCAGCCCGGCCAGTCGGCTGCCGGGATGTCGTGCGGCCGTTGCCAGTCCAGGCCGAAAGCCGTCGGTGCGAAGCCGGCCAGCACCGCATCGCCGGCGTAGGACGCGCTCAGGAAGCCCACCGAACTCATCGGTCGGCCCTGCGCGTTGTGCTCGACGGGGTTGCCCGACAGCGCCGTCAGTACCGTGCGCGCGTCGGCGTTCGCTCGCCGGCCGGCGCAGCTCACGATGTCGATCCGGCCGAGCCGGGCGTCCTCGCCGCGCCGGGACAGCCACGGGCCGACCAGCTCGAGCGGCATCCCGGCAGCGAAGGTGCGGCTTGCGACGGCGCGCAGCCGCAGCCGGGACCACCGGCACACCACGGCGCCGGATTCGGTGCTGACCGTGATATCGAAGACGTACTCGTCCTCGGTGTGCGACAACTCGGTGGCAGCGACCTGCACCCAGCCGTCGGGCGGCTCTGTCACCTCGAGGCGGTCGCAGGACACCGGCAGTGCGAGCCGGCTCGGCACCGTCGGCAGCAGGACCTGCAGGGAGGCGTCGAGCAGGCCAGGGTCCCACAGCCGGGTTCGCCCGCTGTGGAAGGAGGAAAACCACTTGGCGTTGCGGTCGGCACGGACCCAGGCCTGGACGTGGTAGGCGCTGAGCAGGTCGTAACGCCCGATCCGCCGCAGGGCGCCGCCGTGGAAGAGCACCGACCCGTACAGCGGATGCGGGCGGGTCGGGTCGAGGCCGGACGAAGCCTGCGCCGGCGCTGCCGTACCCAACGCGGCTGCTGTGCCTAGCGCGGCTACCGGGCCTAGCGCGGCTGCTGTGCCTAGCGCGGCTGCTGTGCCCAGCGCGGCTGCCGGGCGCAGCGTCGCGGTGGCCCGGTCGCGGGCGAACCCGTCGGCGTCGCAACGAGCCGCGGCGTCGATGCGCACCTCGGACGTACCCGGCTCGGCGACCCGCAGTGCCGCGGCACGCAGCACCGTCGAACCGTTCTCGGCGACGTCGATCGGCGCGGTCAGGGTCAAGCCCTCGATGCTCACCGGCCCCGGCGGCAGGCCGAGCGTGCCGGCGAGCTGAGCGAATGCTTCCAGGCCGAGCACCGCGGGCAGCACGCCGGTGCCGCCGATCTCGTGATCGCGCAGGTAGGGGTCATCGCCGTAGGACAGCCGGCTGTCGGTGACGATCTCCACGCCGGGCGTCTCCACCCGGACGTCCTCGACGAACCGCCCGGTTCGCTCGGCGGCGTCCACCGCCGGCCCGAGAACGGTTGCCGTGGCCGTTCGCGGGAAGCGGCTGGTGACCAGGCTGGTGACGGGCGCGTCGGCCTCGTCCACCAGGCGCAGGAATGCGGCGATGCCCTCAGCCGGCGGGATCGGATCGACACCCGCCCGGCGAAGATCGTCCACCACCCGCATGCGGGCGCCCATCCCGACGTCCGACCAGACCGACCACTCGGCAACGCGTACCCGGGCCGCCGGATGGGCGGCGGCCCAGCTCTCCAGCAGCAGCCGCAGGCCGTCGTTGGCGACGGCGTAGTCGGTCTCGCCGGCCAGCCCGAAGCGGCCGATGATCGAGCCGAAACCGATCACCAGGCGCAGGGTGTCGCCGGTGGCTTTCAGCAGCGCGCGGGCACCATCGACCTTCGGCGCCCAGGCGGCGGCGAGCGAGTCGGCAGTGACGGCGGGCAGCAGTCGCGGCACGTTCACCGCGGCGCCGTGCACCAGCCCGGCGATCACCCCTTCGCCACGCAGCCGCCCGACTACCCGGCTGACCGAGCTCCGGTCGGTGATGTCGCACTGCTGGTAGTCGACCTCGGCGCCGGCCGCCCGCAGCGACTCCAGCGACTCCGCGATCCGCGGCTCTGCCGGCGGCGTGCGTCCCAGCACCACCAGCCGGCCGCCGCTGTGCGCAGCCAGCTCCGCCGCGCACCGTGCGGTCAGCCCGCCGACCCCGCCGGTGACCAGCAGGATGTCGGTGCCGGACAACCGTATCCGGTCTGCCTTGCCGGGATCACGACGCCGGGTGACCCGGCGCTCGAGCGCGCCGAACGGGGTGACGCGCAGCTCGGCGTAGCCGTCCGGGGCCGCGAGCTCCGCCGCCTCGCCAGGCCAGCTGCCGTCGGACTCGTCGAGCACGGTGACCGTGGTGCCCGGCAGCTCCAGCGCCAGGCTGCGCCCGAGCGCGGCCGCGCCCGGATGCCCGCTGTGCCGCAGCACCAGCGGCCGTCCGGCGTGCGCGATGGCGGCCGGTACCTGCGCTGCCAACTCGGCCAGCCCGGCCGGCGAAGCCGACCCGGCCGGCGACGGCAGGGTGAGCACCGTGGTCGCCGCCCGCTGGCCCGGCTTCCCCGGTTCCCAACGCTCCCAGTGGTGATCGAAGAGCTGAAGCCAGGTACGGACTCCCTCGACGCGGGCCGGCGCGGTGCGCGCGTCCAGGCTGGGAAGGCCCTCCACCACTTCGGCGATCTGAGCCAGCGTCGCATCCGACAGCGACAGCGCGGAGTCCGGCGTGGCCACCCGGCGCTGGGTGCAGATCGTGGCGATGCAGCGACGCACCTCCAGGGAACTCATGTGCAGGTCGCGCAGCGGCGAGGAACTGCTGTCCAGGGTGTGCGGCGCGACGTCGGCTCGTTCGGCGAACAGAGTCCGCAGCTCGGTGAGGATGTCGGTGGCCGCTGCCACCGCCGGCCGCTCGACGGCTGCTGCCGGTGGTCGGGATATGGCAGCCGGTGGTCGGGGTGCGGTCACCGGTGGTCGAGGTGCGGTTGCGGCGTGGTCGGAAACCGGCGACGTGGCCCGGTCCGCTCCGGCGCTGCCCGCCTCGCACGGGTTGACCAGGAAGCTCGCCGACTGCTCGATGGTCCGCGGCCGGAACCAGCGCCGGCCACGCCAGTCGCGCAGGGTGGCACAGCCGGCCGCGGCGAGCGCGGCGGCTGTCACCGCGGCGGTTCTTTCCGATCCGCCGGCATCGCAGCTCAACACCGGCAGGTCGACGCATTCGGCTGCCAGCTCCCGCAGTGTCGTGCCCGGTCCGGCCTCGACCAGCAGGTCGCACTGGTCGGCAAGCTGCCGCAGCGCGGCGGAAAAGGCAACCGGCGCCAGCAGTTGCCGCGACAGCAGGCGGCTCAGGTCCTCCTTGGGCAGCAGCGGGGCGCCGGTGACGGTGGAGATCACCGTGCCGTGCGGCTGCGCCCAGCGCACCGTGCGCAGGTAGCTGCCCAGGTGCTCGACGGCCGGGCGCATCGCCTCGGTGTGGAAGGCGTGCGAGACGGCCAGCGGCGTGCAGGCGATGCCGCGCTCCCGAGCTCGGGCCTGGAATCGCTCCAGGGCAGCCAACGGGCCGGCGACCACCGTGCGCAGCGGCCCGTTGTGGCACGCGATGCCGGCCTCGATCCCGTCCAGCAGGGCCGTCACCGTCGAGCTGTCCGCGCGCACGCTGGTCATGCCGGTGCCGGTGTCGCCATGGGCGGCCATGATCCGGCCGCGGTGCTCGGCCAGTTCTAGTGCCGCTGCCGGGTCGATCGCGCCCGCCCAGCACAGCGCGGCGATCTCGCCGAGGCTGTGCCCGGTGGCCGCCTCGGCGCGCACTCCCATCCGCTGCAACCATTCCAGCGCGGCCAGCGACTGCCGAAGGATGGCCGGTTGCGCCTGCTCGGTGTCCGGGGCGCCGTCGCGGACGTCCAGACCCGGGCTGAACTCCGCAACGGCCAGCTCGCGCGCCCAGGACGAGAGCGCGGTACGCACCGGAGCTGCCTGACCGGGAAAGAGCAGACCCAGCCGGGGCGCCCGGCCGGCGGCCAGCACGAAGCCGGCCGCCTCGTCGATCAGGGGCACCGCGGAACCCGGTCGCAGGTCGCCCAGCCGGGTCAGCGCCTTCGCGGCGGCCGCGGCGGCCTCGTCCGGCGTGCGGGCGAGCAGCACGGCGCGTACCCCGGTCAATCCCGAATAGGTCTGTGCGCAGGTGTTGGCAACGTCGACGAACTCGGCATGCGACCAGCGCTCGGCACGCTCGTGCACCAGCGACAACCGGCGGCCGAGCTCGTCCTGGCTGTCGGCCCGGACCGGCAGCAACTCCCAGCCGGACTGTGGCTGGGAGCCGACCTCGAACCGGGGCGCCGGCAACCGCCGTGCGGGGGAGGCGGTCACCGGCCTGCCCGAGATCAGGACGTGGCTGTTGATCCCACCGAAACCCGCGGAGGAGATCCCGGCGTGCGCCCGCCCGTCCGGCCAGGCCACCGGCGCGCTGAGCAGCGCCAGCCCGCTGACCCCACGCTCGAGCAGCGGGTGCGGGGTCTCGACGCCGGTAGCCGGCGGCAGGATCCGGCGCTCGACCGCGAGCACCGCCTTGATGAAGGACGCCGCGCCGGCGGCAGCCTTGGTATGGCCGATATTGGCCTTGATCGAGCCGAGGGCGGCCGGTGCGGTGCCCCGTACCTGATTGAGCGCGGCCAGTTCCACCGCGTCGCCCACCGCCGTCCCGGTGCCGTGGCCTTCGATCAGGCGGACGCTCTCGGGCTCCAGGCCGGCCATCGCGTACGCCGCGGCGATCGCTCGGGCCTGCCCGTCCACCTCGGGCCGGGTGATACCGCCGGAGCCGTCGGAGGAGATGCCCCAGCCGGCTACCTCGGCGTACTGGCGCAGGCCCCTGGCGTGCGCGTCGCCGGCGCGCATCAGCACCACCATGCCGCATCCCTCACCGGGCAGGAAGCCGGTCGGGTTGGCATCGAAGACCCGCATGTCGTTGCTGGCCAGGGCACCCAGGCGCGCGAAGCCCACCAGCTCGAACGGATCCAGGCTCAGGTCCACGCCGCCGGCCAGTACCACGTCCGCCTCGCCGTTGACCAGCAACCGGCAGCCGGTGGTGATGGCGAGCAGGCTCGACGCGCAGGCGCCGTCGACGGTGTACCCGCCGCCGCCGAAGTCGAAGTGGTTGCAGATCCGGCCGGCGATGGTGTTGGACAGCGCGCCGGCCAGCGTCTCGTCGTTCGGCTCGGGAAACGCCTCCAGCACCCGGGCGGTGAGCTCGGCCAGCGTCCGGCCGTGCAGCTCGGCGTCCGCACCCGCGGCGCGCAACGCCTCGCCCACCAGCCGGTTGACGAAGGGCAACCGGTGCCGGATCTGGGCGGCCCGGCTGACCTCGCCGGTCAGGCTGTTGCCGACGATCACGCCGACCCGACGCTTGTCCAGGATCGCTGCGCCGCCGAGTCCGGCGTCCTCCAGCGCGGCGGCGGCCGTTTCCAGCGCCAGCCAGTGCGCGGGGTCGCAGGCATGGTAGACGTGCGGCGGAACCTGGAAGCGCCGCCGATCGAAGCTCCAGTCCTCGAGCACCGCGGCCTGCCGCAGGTAGGTCTGATCCGGGCCGTTGCCGAGGTAGGCGCCCGGCAGCCGCTGCTCCGGTAGCGCGCGGAATGCCCGCCGGCCGGTGAGAACCGTGTGCCACAGCGCGTCCGGCGACGGCGCGTCGGGGTAGCGGCAGGCCAGGCCCACCACGACCGGAGCGTCGGCACCGGTCATGGCTTGACCCCGACGGCCCGGACGGCCCGGACCGCTGATCCGATCGAGGGCAGCGGACGCTGGAAGGCCGGTAACCGGCGCAGCACCGGGGCGGTCACCAGCACCAGGCCGCGGAGCATGCAGGTGAGCACCAGCGCGAAGAACAGCCCGAATACCACGCCGTTGTAGACCAGCAGGCCGTACAGCGCGGCGGTGGTCAGGCCGAAGATGATCTGGCCGCGGCGGGCGAACGGCGTCGAGCCGGGATCGGTGATCATGTAGTTGGTGAACAGGATGAAGGCGACACCGGTCAGTGGCATCAGTGCCGACAGCAGCGCGGTCTGGCCCAGCGCCCAGCGCAGCACCGCTTGCGCGACGAAGCCGGCGACCCAGGCCAGGATCAGCGGCATCTTGCCGGTCAGCTTGCTGTTCAGCATGGTGCCGAGCATCAGGATGCCCAGCGGCAGCGCCCAGGGAACCACGACGTGGTAGTTGTTCGTGAACTGGTACGGCGGCGCGATCCCGACCCAGTGGTAGAGCACCAGGGTGGCGGCGATGCCGGTGTTCGACGGGTTGAGGAAGTGCTTGAGCCGGCCTTTGACGCGCACCCGGAACAGGTACTTGCTGCCGTTGCCGACGACGACGGCGAACACGTACGGCCAGAGGTCGGCGTTGCCGTAGAGCAGCATCGCGCAGGCCAGCGCGGTGATGTGCGGCGGCAGCAGGAACTCGAACAGCTTGCGCCCGCTGCCGGCGTACTCGGGGCGTCGCCGGTAGGCCCAGCTGTCCAGCGACTCGAAGGCCAGCGCTGAGACGTAGGAGGCGAGCAGGCACGCGACCGGAGTGATCGGAGACTGCTCGAAACCGAGGAACGCCTGCCCGAGAACGGTGAGCGCCGTGATCGACACGGCGAACCGCGTCAGCGCCTTGACCCGCTTGTCAGGCGGCTTCTGGACGGACGCCGCGGGCTGGCCGGCGGACGGCGGCTGCTCGGCCGACGGTTGTGCGGTAGCCGGGCGATGCAGGATGTCCGTCACGGCAGAGTGACCTTTCCGTCGTCGTGCAGCACCACCGTGTGGTGGCCGCTCGAGAGCTCGATGCCCGAGGTGTGCACGCCCTCGGGACTGCGCCACGAGATCAGGGCATGCATCGTCCCGGTGGCCGGAAGTGCCAGGTGCAGCTCGGCCGCCGATGCCCCGGCGTGCCCATTGGCGTAGTACAGCTGGGATTTCTGCGCGGGCAGGCCGGCGACCGACGTGGTGGTGACCGTGGCGCCGAGCGCCGGGATGTCGGCGCCGGCCGGGGTACGCCGCACCAGCCGCAGGTCGGTGCCCGGGTTGGCCGGCCGGGCGGTGTTCAGCAGGACGGAGGAATCGGCGAACTGGTTGGCGACCACGATGTCCAACCTGCTGTCGCCGTTGACATCGCCGAGTGCCAGCCCACGGCTGACGCCTGGCTGTTCACTGAACAGCTCGGGGGCCAGATCGGTGTAACGGTGGGTCGCGGTGCCGGCGTAGAAGCGATTGTGATCATGGCCGGACAGGTCGTCGCCCTGCCGCACGGTGGGCCATACCTGGGGAAAGCGCAGCAGCTCCGGCATACCCATCGCCAGCTCCTGGAGCTGCGCCCATTTGCCGTTCCGGCCGCGGACGAATCCCTCGGCCTGCACGAACTCGTCGGTGCCCGAGTTGTCGAAGTCACCGGCCTTGATGTCCCAGGACCAGCCGCTCCTGGCCAGCCCCAGCGATTCGCTTCGTTCCCCGTAGGGCAGCGAGCCGGCAGCGACCTCGGCCTGGGTGCCGGTCGGGACGAACACCAGGTTGCTTTCCTGCAAAGCCCATTCGCTGGTGATGTTGCTGACCAGCATGGTGGGCAGCCCGGTGCCGTGGGTGTAGCTGAACGTGACGCCCATGCCCTTGAACGAGTCGCGCCCCAGCACGGTGGACTTCGGCTGCGACCAGGTGCGCACGCCCTTGATCTGGCGCAGGCACAGGTGGCCGGGGGTGGAGCAGTTGATCAGCAGCTGGTCCGGGCCGAAGTCGTTGGCCAGGTAGATCGAGGGCAGCATCGTGCCGGTCAGGTCCTGCAGTCCGATGGCCAGCGTCCAGGAGTGCCGGGCATCGGTGGGCAGCGCGCTGCTGACGTCGGCGACCTGGGGTGGCGCGCCGGGCGTGCCGGTCGGGGTGAGCCGCAGGATCCGGCCGCCGCCGGCGTTGCGCGCCAGGCCCATCCCGTTCTGCATGTGCATCAACGGGTCGTCGTGCGCGGCCGGGTCGAGCACCCGGGCGCCGTCGGGGAAGTAGTTGCCGACGATCACCGACAGGTGCCCGGAGCCGTCCAGGTCGCCGATGTTGAGCGCCGTGGTGTTCCACACCTGGTACGGGCTGACCAGCTCGGCGGCGGTGAAGTCACCGGCCCGTGGCACCCCGTCCCGCACCCCCTGGTT
>DASZEI010000093.1:0-2552 GCA_035940975.1 Jatrophihabitans sp.
TTCGCGGTCCTGGCGGTGCAGGGCCCCGCGGCGGAGGCGGCGGTGCGCGCCCTGGGCCTGCCCACCGGCCACGAATACATGTCGTTCGGCACGAAGGACCGGATCACCGTGTGCCGCACCGGATACACCGGCGAGCACGGCTACGAGCTGGTGGTCCCGTGGTCCGAGGCCGAGCCGGTGTGGGACGCGTTGGTCGGCGCCGGGGTGCGGCCGTGCGGGCTGGGCGCGCGCGACACGTTGCGCACCGAGATGGGTTACCCGCTGCACGGCCAGGACCTGACCCGCGAGATCAGCCCGGTGCAGGCCGGCTCGTCCTGGGCGGTCGGCTGGCAGAAGCCGGCGTTCTGGGGCCGCGAGGCGCTGCTGGCCGAGAAGGCGGCGGGTCCGGCCCGGCGGTTGCGGGGGCTGCTGGTGACCGACCGGGGCGTTCCGCGCGGGCACATGAACGTCCTTGATCAGCAGGGCGAGGTGATCGGCCAGACCACCTCCGGGACGTTCTCGCCGACCCTGAAGCAGGGCATCGCGCTGGCCCTGATCGACAGCACGGCCGACCTGGGCGAGTCCGGCGAGGTGGCGATCGAGGTACGGGGCCGCAAGCTGGCCGCCAAGGTGGTCAAGCTGCCGTTCGTGCCCTCGCACGTCCGGTAGCCGCCACCGCTGCTCAGGCGGTGCTCAGGCGGTGCTCAGGCGGTGCTCAGGCGGTGTTCAGGCGGTGCTCAACGCCAGCAACCCGATCGCGGTCGCCAACTCGCAGGCCGCTCCGAGGACATCGCCGGTCACGCCGCCGAAGCGCCGTACGCAGTGCCTGGCCAGCAGCAGCACCGCGGCTCCGGCCAGCAGCACCGCCAGCCCCGCCCTGATCCAGTGCGCCCACGGCCAGTCCGAGCCCGGCGAGAGCCGGCCGGCAACCGCGCCGACCGCGATCATCCCGAGCGCCCAGGCCGCGCAGGCGGGCACCGGCATGGTGCCAGCCACCAGCGCGCCCAGGCCGTCGGGGCGGGCCGCCGGCACCGGACGCGCGCAGCACAGCGTGATGCCCAGCCGGCCCACCGCGATGCCGGCCGCGATCAGCAGCCAACCGTGCCGGGCCACCAGAGCGGACAGCGCCGCTGCGTCGGCCAGCAGCACCGCGGCGATCGCGCTGACCCCCAGCGGCCCGACCTCGGCGGACTTCATGATCGCCAGCGCCCGGTCGGCGGCGGTGTAGGAGCCGAGCGCGTCGAAGGTGTCGGCGAGCCCGTCCAGATGCAGGCCGCGGGTCAGCAAGGCCGCCAGCGCCACCAACACGGCGGCGGTCGGCAACGGAGCTAGCCCCAGCCCGGTCAGGCCGCGGGCCACCGCCGCCAGCACCGCGCCGAGCGCCAAGCCGACGGCCGGCGCCCAGGCCATCGCCAGCGCCGCGGTCCGCCGGTCCATCCGGCCGGCGCGCAGCGGCAGCACCGTCAGGGTGGTCAAGGCCAGCCGCAACCCGGCGACCACCGGTGGACGGCCCGGTCCGGCCGGCCCGGTCATTCCCAGCCGCTCATTCGCCGGTGCCGGGTTGCCGGGTCGCCACCTCGGCCTCGGCGAAGGTGGCCATCCGGGCCAGGCTCAGCACCGCGGCCCGCAGCACCGGCAACGCCACCAGCGCCCCGGTGCCCTCGCCGAGCCGCATTCCCAGCCGCAGGATCGGGGTCAGCTCCAGCCGCTGCAGGGCAAGCTCGTGGGCGGGCTCGGCCGACAGGTGCCCGGCCTGCAGCCAGTGCACCACCCGCGGGTTGCCCAGCTGGGCGGCCAGGGCCGCGGCGCTGACCACCAGCCCGTCGAGCAGCACCGGGGTCCGGCGCTGCGCCGCCTGCAGGATGAAGCCGGTCATCGCCGCCAGGTCCGCGCCGCCGGCCACCGCCAGCAGCCGGGTGAGGTCCTCCCGATGCGGCCAGGCCCGGCGCCGGGCGTCCCGGATCGCGGCGCACTTGCGGATCCAGCCGGCGTCGTCGATGCCGGTGCCGCGGCCCACCACCTTGATCGGCTCGACCCCGGTGAGCACCGAGATCAGCACCGAGGCCGGCGTGGTGTTGCCGATCCCCAGGTCGCCGGCGATCAGCAGCTGTGCCCCACTGTCGATCTCGGCGTCGGCGATGGCGACCCCGGCGGCCAGCGCCCGGTCCGCCTCGTCCTGGCTGAGGGCGTCCTCGCGGTCGATCCGGCCGCTGGAGCGGCGCACCTTGTACGTCGACTGCGCCGGATCGGTGTCGACGGCCACCGACAGGTCCAGCGCCCGCACTCCGGCACCGGCCGCGGCGGCCAGCACGTTGACCGCGGCACCACCGGCGGCGATGTTGGCCACCATCTGCGCGGTCACCTCGGCCGGGTAGGCCGACACGCCCGCCGCGGTGATGCCGTGGTCGCCGGCGAAGACCACCACCCGGGTGCGCTCGAAGGCGTGCGGCGGGCACTGGCCCTGCACGCCGCACGCCCAGATCGACAGCTCCTCGAGCACGCCGAGCGCGCCGGCCGGCTTGGTCAACTCGTCCTGGCGCAGCTTGGCGGCATGCGCGGCGTCGGCATCGGGG
>DASZEI010000094.1:0-8881 GCA_035940975.1 Jatrophihabitans sp.
CGCCAGATCTGCCCGGACGCCGACATCCTGGCGATCCGGGTGATGTACGGCGACGGCGCGGTGCCCGAGGGCGACCTGCTGGAGGCATTGAACCGGCTGCTGCTGCGCCAGGCGCTGGCCCAGGCGTTGAACAAGCCGAGCTGGCTGGTCGACGTCGTGTCGCTGTCACTGGGGTACTACCACGAGCTGCCGGCCGACTTCGCCTACGACCAACTGCTGGTCGAGACCCTTCACGCGCTCGGCGAACTCGGCGTCGCCATCGTCGCCGCCGCCGGCAACGACGCGACCGCCCGGCACTTCTACCCGGCCGGCTTCGCGCCGCACGCCGGCGGCCAGTGGAACCCCGTCCAGCCGGACGTGCTGCCGGTGATCAGCGTCGGCGCGCTCAATCCCGACCTGCGCTCGATCGCGCTGTTCAGCAATGCCGGCGACTGGGTGTGCTGCCACCGCCAAGGCGCGGCACTGGTGAGCACCATGCCGACCACCTTCGACGGCTCGCTGCAGCCGATCGCCGCCGTCCAGCTCAACGGAGGCGGGTTGCGATCCACCATCGACCCGGACAACTTCCACGGCGGCTTCGCCACCTGGAGCGGCACCTCGTTCGCGGCGCCGATCCTGGCCGCCGAACTGGCCAAGTACCTGTGGGAGACCAAGAGCCTGGACACCTCCGACCAGGCCACCATGCTCGACCGGGGCTGGAAGGCGCTGGAACGGCTCACCGACATCCAGCGTCCGTTGACCGGCGCCGCGGCAAACGGCCGGGCGATGTCTGCACACTGACGCCTGCCGGACCGGGCGCGGTCCGTCCGGTGCTCGACCCTGCCGGCAGCCGCGGCCTGCCCCGTCTCGTAGGTTGCCGGGCCCGCAATGGGTAGGGTCGCGGGATGAGCCGCATCGGCAGCGGGGACCTGGCCGAAGCAAGACGGCTGCACGCGCTGGGCGTCGAGCACAACAACGCCGGCCATCCGTTGCGCGCCATCCGGTTGTTCCGGCGCGCCCTGGCGTTGCCGGTCCTGGCCGAGGGCGTCACCGGGCAGGCCCGGCTGGTCGCCGCCCGGATCTGGATCAGCCTGGCCATGAGCGAATCCGAGATCGGCGGTGCCGAGCGCGGCCTGGCTGACCTCGCCGAGGCCGAGCGGCTGGTGGAGCTTGCCGAGCATCCGGGGCTGAGCGCCCTGCTGCATCTGCAGAACGGCTACATCCTGGTCCGGGCCGGGCACTTCGAGGCCGGCTTGGCGCACCTGGATTCCGCGGTCGCCCTGATCGAGCACGCCGAGCCCGCGCATGCCAGCAACATCCTGCTCAACCGCGGCAGCCTGCAGCTGTACCGCGGCCAGCTGAGCGCGGCCAGGCAGGATCTCCTCCGGTCGGCGGAGCTGGCGGCCGAGCACGGCCTGCGGGTCGAGGAGTTCAAAGCCCGCCACAACCTGGGTTACCTGGAGTTCCTGGCCGGCAACCTGGCGCTGGCGCTGAAGACCATGGACGACGCCCAGGCCATCAATGCCAAGGTCTCGCTCGCGGTGGCGCTGCTGGACCGCGCCCGGGTGCTGCTGGAGGCGGGGCTGCACCGCGAGTCCGACGACTCACTGATCGAGGCGGCAGCGCTGTTCAGGGCCGACCGGCTGCACAAGGAATTGGCTGAGGTGGAGCTGACCCGGGCCGAGTGCGCCCTGCTGGACGGCGAGATCGCGGCGGCTCGCCGGCTGGCCGCCACCGCCCGGGACCGGTTCCGCCGGCGATCCAACGATCGGTGGCGTCGTGACGCCGAGCTGGTGCTGCTGCACGCCGACCTCGCTGCCGGCCGGCCCGGTAGCCGGCTGGTCGGACCGGCGCTCCGGCTGGCGGCCGAGTTCCGCGGAGCGGGCCTGGACACCCAGGCCCGGACCAGCCAGCTGATCGCCGCCGAGGCGCTGCTGCGCGCCGGCCTCACCGAGCGGGCCCGCGAAGTGGCTGCCGAGGCGGGTCCCATCCGGACCGCTGACCCGGTCTCGGCACGCCTGCACACCCGGCTGGTACGGGCCCGGTTGTCCATCGCCTCGCGTGACAGCGCCGCCGCCCGCCGCGAGATCCGCACCGGCCTGGCCGAGCTTGCCAACCACCAGGCCCAGTTCGGCAGCATCGACCTGCAGACCGCCAGCGCGGTGCACGGGCAGCAGCTCGCCGAGCTGGACCTGTCGATGGCGCTGGCCGAGGGCAAGCCCGCCGGGGTGCTGGCCGCGATCGAGCGGGGTCGGGCGACCTCGAGCCGGCTGCCGACGGTCAGGGCACCTTCGGACCCGGTGGCTGCTGAGCTGCTGGCCGAGTTGCGGCATGCGGTCGAGGGGCTGCGCTCGATCCGCTCCGATGCTGCCGCCACCGAGCAGGCCGGAGCGCAGCGTCGCCGGGTTGCCGAGCTGCAGCGAGAGCTGCGTTCGCGCTCGTGGCAGGCAGCGGGTTCGGGAAGCGCGCCGCGGCCGGCTCCGCTGGGTCTCATCGAGGCCGAGCTGGGCCGGACCGGGGCGGCGCTGGTGTGCTACTTCGACGTCGGCGGCATGTTGCACGCCGTCGTGCTTGCCGGCGGCCGGTCCCGGATCGTGCCGATCGGCAGCAGCCTGGCGGTGTCGGAGATGGTGCGCAGGGTCCGGGCAGACCTGGACGTGCTGGCCCACGGCCACCTGCCGGCAGCGCTGCACGCCTCGGTCTGCGCGACACTGAACCGGTCGCTGGCCACGCTCGCCGGCCTGCTGCTGGACCCGCTGAAACTGCCCGAGGACCGGCTGGTGATCGTGCCGACCGGCGTCCTGGCCGCGTTGCCGTGGACGAACCTGGCGCCGATGCGAGGGCGCCCGGTCGTGGTGGCGCCCTCGGCAACGGCCTGGTTGGCCGCCCAGGGGACGGCCGGGCGCGGCACCGGGCCGGTGGTGGCGGTGGCCGGGCCCGACCTGGTCCACTCGGAGAAGGAGGTGCTCGCGATCGGCAGGTTGTGGCCCGGGTCGCGGGTGCTGGCCGGTGCCCGGGGCGGCCGCGACGAGCTGGTGTCCGCGCTGTCCTCGGCCACCGTCGTGCATGTGGCCGCGCACGGCCAGCACCATGCCGAGAACCCGCTGTTCTCGCTGATCCGGCTGGTCGACGGCCCGCTGTTCGCCTACGAGCTCGACCTCACCAGCCGGGCTGCCGAGCATGTGGTGCTGTCGGCCTGCGAACTCGGCCAGGCGACCATTCGCGCCGGTGACGAGGCCCTCGGGCTGACCAGCGTGCTGCTGCGGCTGGGCACCCGATCGGTGATCTCGGGAGTCGCCCGGGTGCATGACGACGTCGCGGCCGAGGTCATGACCCGGTACCACACGGCGCTGTCGGCCGGCGTCGATTCAGCGTCGGCGCTGTCGCAGGCGTGCGCCGGTTCCAGCACGCCGGCCCCGTTCGTCTGCTTCGGCGCGACCTGGTGAGGCGGGCAGAACGGTAGTGGGTCAGTTTGACTCGGGCGGTGCTTGACGGGTCCGGGTCCGACCGTGCAGCGGCTGCTGGACGCGATGGTCATCCTCTGAGGATCAGGCGGGGCTGCCCATCACGCGCAGGGTCTTGATGAGATCGCCCTCGAATTCGAAGTGATTCGTGTTGAAGGGCATGACCACGCGGGTGCCGTCAGGCCTGACGATGGTCATCCGCTGCTCGGTGACCGCGCGGTTGTCCTCGATCACGACCGCGAGGATCTCGGGCTCGATGTGGGGGAAGTCCTGGAAGAGCTGGGCGTAGAAGCCGCGGAGGGCCTCCTTGCCGTAGAAGGGCTCGGGCGCGACCACGAAGGTGGCGAAGGCGTCGTCGGTGAACATCGCGACGACCTCCTCCAGCCGGTTACTGTGCGCATACTCGAAGTACTTGTCGACGAGCGCGCTGTAGTGCGCCCGGCTGTGCTTGCCGTGCGCCCCTGCTTCATGGATGTCTTGAACGGTGCGAACGTTGTCCTGGGACATGATCACTCCTCTACTGCGGACGAATGGGATCGATAGCCAATCGGTGAGGGGTCGCCCCTCGCCCGCCGTTCTTCTCGGCAGGAGGACCAATCGTTCCTCCACCAACCAAGGAGAGCAGCTATGAAGAAGTAGCAGACCAAGAAACTCCAGATCAACCGGGAGGACCCCTGATCCTCCTCGCGCCGGCCGGACAGCTCGCACCGGTTGTCCAGGTGCACCTTGCCGGGCTCAGCCATCGGTCAGGGTGTGGCTGACGTGGCGGGCCGGACGCCACCCGTCCTCAACGTCGGCGGTGTGCGTGAGATAGGCGGCGAGGTTGCGGATGATCGACACCGGGACGGTGCACCGGAACGACTCCCCGCCGCCGTCTTCGACGGGCTCGAACTCGATTGCCAGCCGAGTCTCATCGACAGCGCCGCCGCGCTACCGGCAGGACCCGGATTTGGACGGGCGTTTGTTTTTCCGTAGCATCAGCTGCGAACCACCCGAAGACCGCTGGTTGTCGCGTGCGCACATGCGACCGAACAGCTCCGGACAGCGCCGGAGCGGCCCGCGCAGGATGGCCGGTAGCGAGACTCGTCTCTTCGCCCCGTGCGCCCTGCGCCGGGGCGTTTCTGCTGTCCGAGCCGATCGGTTGCCCGCCGCTCGCGGGCACGCCGGCGCAGACGTGCAAGAGAGGAGGGACATGCCGAACAACGAAAAGGTCGGTGCGGTCGCCGAGATCGTCGATCGCTTCAACGAGTCGTCGGCGACGGTGATCACCGAGTACCGCGGGCTCACCGTCAAGCAGGTGACCCAGCTTCGCCAGGCGCTGGGCGGGGACACCACCTACACCGTGGTCAAGAACACCCTGACCCGGCGGGCGGCCGCCGAGGCAGGTGTCAGCATCGACGACAGCCTGCTGGTCGGGCCGACCGCCATCGCGTTCGTCAAGGGTGACCCGGTCGCGGCCGCCAAGGGCCTGCGTGATTTCGCCAAGACCAATCCGCTGCTGGTCATCAAGGGCGGCGTGCTCGAAGGCAGGCCGCTCAGCGCGGCCGAGGTGAACCAGATCGCTGACCTGGACTCCCGCGAGGTGCTGCTGGCCAAGATCGCCGGTGTCCTCAAGGCACTGCCGACCCGTGCCGCGGGCCTGTTCCAGGCGCCGCTGTCCCAGGTCGCCAGGCTGGCCAAGGCGCTGGAGGAAAAGACTCCGGCCGGAGCCGCCGCACCGGCCGCCGAGACCGCGACCGACGCCTCCGACGCAGCACCGGCTGCCGGGGCCGAAGCACCCGCGTCGGAGGCACCTGCCGAAGCGTCGGCGTCGGAGGCACCTGCCGAAGCGCCCGCGTCCGAGGCACCTGCCGAGGCGTCAGCAACCGACACTCCCGCCGAGCCGGCGGAGCAGTAACCAACCCACCTGCCGGCTTTCCCGGCGATACAGAAAGGACGCCACATCATGGCGAAGCTCAGCACCGACGAGCTCATCGACGCGTTCAAGGAGCTCACCCTTCTCGAACTGTCGGCATTCGTGAAGCAGTTCGAAGAGACCTTCGACGTCACCGCGGCCGCCCCGGTCGCGGTCGCGGCGGCCGCCCCGACCGGCGGCGCGCCGGTCGAGGCCGAAGCAGAGCAGGATGAGTTCGACGTCATCCTCGAAGCTGCCGGTGAGAAGAAGATCCAGGTCATCAAGGAGGTGCGCACCCTCACCAGCCTCGGCCTCAAGGAGGCCAAGGACCTGGTGGACGGCGCCCCGAAGGCGGTCCTGGAGAAGGTCAACAAGGAGGCGGCCGACAAGGCTCGCGCGGCTCTGGAAGGCGCCGGCGCCACGGTCACCGTCAAGTAAGCAGTTCCCGGACGGGGCGGTTCGCAGTATGCGAACCGCCCCGTTTGCTGTGTCGGCGCTCGCCGCAAGCCGTGATGGTGGCAATCGGCGACAAGCCGACGAAGCTCGCCTGCGGGCTCGTCCAGGCCGCCGTAGTTACTCTTTGCCAGGTTTTGTGGCCGGCCGTCTCCGGACGGTAACCGAAGGCCGGCTAGGTCGTTTGTAACCGCAGATGCTGCTTCGCCTGCGAACCAGCGCGCCCTTTTTCGGATAGAGGTCGAGGAGGAAGGAGCCGGGGTGGGAGTCGAGGTTGCCGTCGAGGGCCTGACCAAGTCCTTCGGCAAGCAGGTCATCTGGGGCGACGTCACGCTCACCCTGCCTCCCGGCGAGATCAGCGTCATGCTCGGCCCGTCCGGCACCGGCAAGTCGGTCTTTCTCAAGACCCTGGTCGGCCTGCTCAAGCCCGACCGCGGCTCGATCATGATCAAGGACATCGACCTCGCCCGGTGCAGCGAGCACCAGCTCTACGAAACCCGCAAGCTGTTCGGCGTGCTGTTCCAGGACGGTGCGCTGTTCGGCTCGATGAACCTGTACGACAACATCGCCTTCCCGTTGCGTGAGCACACCCGCAAGAGCGAGACCGAGATCCGCAAGATCGTCTCGGAGAAGCTGGAGATGGTCGGGCTGACCGGCACCGAGAAGAAACTGCCCGGTGAGATCTCCGGCGGCATGCGCAAGCGCGCCGGCCTGGCCCGGGCCCTGGTGCTGGATCCGGAGATCATCCTGTTCGACGAGCCCGACTCGGGCCTGGACCCGGTGCGGGTGGCCTATCTCAACCAGCTGATCGTCGACCTGAACGCCCAGACCGACTCGACCTTCCTGATCGTCACCCACGACATCGGCACTGCCCGCACCGTGCCGGACAACCTCGGGCTGCTGTTCCGGCGTGAGCTGGTCATGTTCGGCCCTCGGGAGGTGCTGCTGACCTCCGACGAGGCGGTCGTCGAGCAGTTCCTCAACGGCCGCCGAGAGGGCCCGATCGGCATGTCCGAGGAGAAGGACGCCGGCCAGGTCGCCGCGGAGCTAGCCGCGCTGGCCGATGACGGCGGCAACCGGCCGCCGCCACCGGGGACCGGCCCGAAGGGCGCCACCGGCGGCGGGGTGCCACCGCAACTGCGGCCCTCACCCGGCCTCCCGGAGCGCAAGGCCGCCGGCCGCCGGCAGGAGCGGGTGCTGCAGATGCTGCACACGCTGCCCGACAAGGCACAGCAGGCGGTCCGGCGCGCCCTCGACGACGAGCACCGGTCCCGGCTGCCGCGGTACGAGCCGCAGTACGAGTCGGTGGCCGAATGAGCTCACTGTCACCGGCGGCCGGCATCAGCCACGCCGGCCGGCTGTTCGCACTGTTCCTCGACGTCGTCCGGCTCAGCTTCAAGCGACCGTTCCAGGGCCGGGAATTCATCCAGCAGGCGTGGTTCATCGCCAGCGTGACGATCCTGCCGACGGCGCTGGTCGCGATCCCGTTCGGTGCCGTCATCGCCCTGCAGCTGGGCAGCCTGACCCGGCAGCTGGGCGCCCAGTCCTTCACCGGCGCGGCCTCGGTGCTGGCCGTCGTCCGGGAGGCAAGTCCCATCGTCTGCGCGCTGCTGATCGCCGGTGCCGGCGGTTCGGCGATCTGCGCGGACCTGGGCAGCCGCAAGATCCGCGAGGAGATCGACGCCATGGAGGTGCTCGGCATCTCCCCGGTGCAGCGGCTGGTGGTGCCGCGGGTGCTGGCCTGCATGCTGGTGGCCGCCGCGCTCAACGGCCTGGTCAGCGTCGTCGGCGTCGCCGGCGGCTACTTCTTCAACGTGGTGCTGCAGGGCGGCACGCCGGGCGCCTACCTGGCCAGCTTCTCCGCACTCGCCCAGTTGCCCGACCTCTACGCCGGCGAGCTGAAGGCGGTGATCTTCGGCCTGATCGCCGCGGTGGTCGCCTCGCACAAGGGGCTCAACGCCGGCGGTGGCCCGAAGGGCGTCGGCGATGCGGTGAACCAGTCGGTCGTGATCACCTTCCTGCTGCTGTTCTTCGTCAACTTCGTGATGACAGCGGTGTACTTCCAGGTCGTTCCGCCGAAGGGGTCCTGACCTGTGACTGAGCATCGCAGCGAGCTACGAGCGAGGAGCGGCGCGAATGGCTAACGGCACCGTGCTGGCCTCAGCCAAGCGGGCGGCCAACCGGCCGGTCGGCGCGCTGGACGCCCTCGGCGAGCAGTTGCTGTTCTACGTCAAGGCGCTGGCCTGGACGCCGCGCACGATCCGGCGCTACAAGAAGGAAGTGCTGCGGCTGCTGGCCGAGGTCACCTTCGGCACCGGCGCGCTGGCGGTGATCGGCGGCACCGTCGGGGTGATCGCCTTCCTGTCCTTCTTCACCGGCACCGAGGTCGGCCTGCAGGGCTATGCCGCGCTCAACCAGCTCGGCGCCGGCCCCTTCACCGGGTTCATCTCGGCCTACTTCAACACCCGCGAGATCGCCCCACTGGTGGCTGGCTTGGCGCTGTCGGCAACCGTGGGCTGCGGGTTCACCGCCCAGCTCGGCGCGATGCGGATCTCGGAGGAGATCGACGCCCTCGAGGTGATGGCGGTTCCGTCGCTGCCGTTCCTGGTGACCGCCCGGCTGATCGCCGGCTTCATCGCGGTGATCCCGCTGTACGTGATCGGCCTGCTGTGCTCCTACCTGTCCTCCAGGACGATCGCGACGGTCTACTACGGCCAGTCCACCGGGACCTATGACCATTACTTCCGGCTGTTCCTGCCGCCCACCGACGTCCTCTGGTCGTTCTTCAAGGTGCTGGTGTTCGCGATCGTGATCGTGATGACGCACTGCTACTACGGCTACACCGCCAAGGGCGGCCCGGCCGGTGTCGGGGTGGCGGTCGGGCGGGCGGTCCGGACCGCGATCGTGGCCATCAACGTGATCGACTTCTTCCTGTCGCTGGCCATCTGGGGCGCCACCACCACCGTCCGGATCGCGGGGTGACGGCGGTGAGCGGTGGCACGGGTGTGCGAAAGCTCAAGGTCAGGCTGGCCGGCCTGGTGTTCCTGGCGGTGCTGGCCGGGTTGCTGAGCCTGTCGATCGCGGCCTACCG
>DASZEI010000095.1:0-3467 GCA_035940975.1 Jatrophihabitans sp.
CGCCACCGGCGATGATGCCCTGCTCCACCGCGGCACGGGTCGCCGAGATCGCGTCCTCGATGCGGTGCTTCTTCTCCTTGAGCTCGACCTCGGTGGAAGCACCGACCTTGATCACGCCGACCCCACCGGCCAGCTTGGCCAGGCGCTCCTGCAGCTTCTCACGGTCCCAGTCGGAGTCGGTGGACTCGATCTCGGCCCGGATCTGAGCGACCCGCGCGTCGATGTCGGCCTGGTTGCCGGCACCGTGGGTGATCGTGGTCAGGTCCTTGGTGACCACCACCCGGCCGGCCGAGCCGAGGTCCTCCAGGCCGATCTGATCGAGCTTGAGCCCGACCTCCGGCGAGATGACCTGGGCGCCGGTGACGATGGCCAGGTCCTGCAGGAAGGCCTTGCGCCGGTCGCCGAAGAACGGCGCCTTGACGGCCACGACCGCGAAGGTCTTGCGGATCGCGTTGACCACCAGGGTCGACAGCGCCTCGCCGTCGACGTCCTCGGCCAGGATCACCAGCGGCTTGTTGGCCTGGATGACCTTCTCCAGCACCGGCAGCAGGTCGGCGATCGAGGAGATCTTCTGGGTGGTGATCAGCAGGTACGGGTTGTCGAAAGAGGCCAGCAGGCCCTCCGGGTCCGTCACGAAGTAGGGCGAGATGTAGCCCTTGTCGAACTGCATGCCCTCGGTGAACTCGAGCTCGGTGGCCAGCGTGTTGGACTCCTCGACGGTGATCACGCCGTCGTTGCCGACCTGGGTCATCGCCTGGCCGATCAGGGCGCCGATCTGGGCGTCCTGGGCCGAGATGGTGCCGACGTGAGCGATGCTCTGCTCACCCTTGACCGGGGTGGCGGCCGCGTCCAGCGCCGTGCAGACCGCGTCCACGGCGGCGTCGATGCCGCGCTTGAGGTCACCGGGACTGGCCCCGGCGGCGATGTTGCGCAGTCCGGAGTTGACCATGGCCTGGGCCAGCACGGTGGCGGTGGTGGTGCCGTCACCGGCGACGTCGTTGGTCTTGGTGGCCACCGACTTCACCAGCTGCGCACCGAGGTTCTCGAACGGGTCTTTCAGCTCGATCTCACGAGCGATGGTGACGCCGTCGTTGGTGATCAGCGGTGCGCCGTAGGACTTGTCCAGCACCACGTTGCGGCCTCGAGGGCCGAGCGTGACCTTGACGGTATTGGCCAGCTTGTCGACGCCGCGCTCGAGCGCGCGCCGGGCGTCCTCGTTGAAGCTGAGGAGCTTCGCCATGAATGGTTCCTCTCTGTGCTGTGATGTCGCGTGCTACTAGGTCGCGTGCTGTAGGTCGCGTGCTGTAGGTCGCGTGCTGTTAGGTCACGTGCGCGGATCTCGAAGCCGAGAACGCCCCGGGGCGCAGTGCGCTCCGGGGCATCTCGAAGGCGTCGTGATTACGGAACGAGCACAGTTACTTGACGATGACAGCGAGGACGTCGCGCGCCGAGAGCACCAGGTACTCCTGGCCGGCGTACTTGACCTCGGTGCCGCCGTACTTGGAGTACAGCACGACATCGCCTTCGGAGACGTCGATCGGAATGCGGTTGCCCTTGTCGTCGACGCGGCCGGGGCCGACCGCGAGGACGGTGCCCTCCTGCGGCTTCTCCTTGGCAGTGTCGGGAATCACGATGCCGGACGCGGTGGTGGTCTCGGCTTCGAGTGCCTGGACGACGATGCGGTCCTCAAGCGGCTTGATGTTGACCTTGGTGGCGGTCACGCTCAGCTCCCCTCCTGGGGTCTTACGGGTAATGGGAATGTCTGTTCAGATGTTCGGCCAGGGCTGCCGTCGCGGGGGTCAGCCGTGCCTTGACTAGCACTCTAGCTCCGAGAGTGCCAACGCTCAACACCGGGTGGGCCATCCCTCACCCGACTCCCGCGCAACCGCCTGGCGCGCGCATGCCGCAGGCGTGCGGTCGCCTAGCGAAGGGGACAGCGGCGGGCAGGCAGCCGCCTGGCGCAGGTCCGCGCCAGGCGTGCAGCCGCCTGGCGCGGGCCTGCAGGCCTCACCGGAAGGGGTAGGACTTCCAGGTCTTTCCGGCGTCCGTGGTCGTCCAGACCATCGCAGACCCGAGCGAGGCGGGGTTGTCGCCGGCGTACATCTCCACCGCCCGGCCCACCGTCGTGGTCTGGAAGCCGAGGTAGGACAACTGCTGGTCCGGCACCGTCAGGAAGCCGACGAAGGACACGCCGTACACCTGCTCCCAGTGCCGGCCGCCGTCGGTGCTGCGGTAGAGATGATCCGTGCTGGCGAACAGCACCTGTGCCGACGCCGCGCCCAGTTTGGTGACGATGCCGCTCAGCGTGGCCGGCGCCGCGACGAAGTGGTTGCCGCCGTCGGTCGAGGTCATCGTGTGCTGTCCGCCCGCCGGGCCGCCGCGCGGGGTGCACAGCACGCTGATCGAGCGGTCGGCGCCGATCGTGATCGCCTTGGTGTCCACCTCGCCGTCGGCATCACCACCGTTCCGGCTCGGGCACGGGTCGTGGCGGGCCGACCAGCTGGCGCCGTCGTCGGCGGACACGAACAGCACCGAGGTCGCGTCCTGCGCGCCGCCGGCGGTGTTCGCGTAGGTTGCGATAGCCGCCACCGGGCCGCTGCGGACCATCTCGACGCCGGCGGTACGAGCACCCGGCGGCAAGCTCACGTCCTGCCAGGTCGAGGAACCGACCGCGGCGCGCTGCACCTGGTAGAAGCAGCCGGGCAGGCACTGTGGATCCTTGCTGGTCACCCGGATCACCGTGCCGTCGCCGACCTCCAGGGCGTCGGCGTGGCCCGGCTGGCGCGACCAGGTCCGGCCGCCGTCGGTGGTCAGGAACAGCCGGTCGCTGCCGTAGGCGTAGCCCACCTGCGAATTGGCGAAGCGCAGGTGCTTTACGCAATTGCTGAGGCACCCGGCGCCCGGTTCCAGGCCGGCGGGCGGCGCGGCCACCCGGGCCCAGGTCTTGCCCCCGTCGGTGGTGTGCGCGATCACCGTGCAGGTCGCCTGGGTGCACGGCGCCGTGCCCAGTGCCCAACCCTCGTCGGTGCTGACCCAGGTCAGATCGGCCGCCCAGAAGCCGGCCGGCACCAGGCCGCCGACCGCGCCCTGACCGCTGGGGCTGGTACTCGTTGCCGGGGAGGGCGACGGGCTGGCCGACTGGCTGGGGCCGGGCGTGCTGGGCGAGGGGCTGCTGCTGAGCGAGGGTGACGGGCTCTGGGAGGCCGGCGGCTGGCGGTCCGGGCGCAGCAGCGAGGTGCCGATCAGGACGGCTGCCAGCAGCACCGCCGCCACTGCCGCCGCTGCGGCGGGCAGCAACCAGCCCCGCCAGCCGGGCTGGCCGGAGCGGCCCGGCCGCTCGTAGCTGTCCGGTGCGTCGGACCGGCTCGGCCGGTCGTATCGGCCCGGCTCGCCGAACTCCGGGCCGTCCTCGGCCGACAGGGCGGCCGGCAGCAGCCGCGCGGCGTCGAGGACCCGCTCGGTGAAGG
>DASZEI010000096.1:0-9079 GCA_035940975.1 Jatrophihabitans sp.
CCGGATGACGCCGAAGCTGGCGCCGGTCGGCCCGACGGCGCCGGCCGGTCCGACCGGAACCGTCAACCTCGACATCAATCCCAAGCCCAGCACCACGGTCAGCATCCTGCTGCTGCTGACGCTGCTGTCGGTCGCGCCGTCGATCCTGTTGCTGATGACCAGCTTCACCAAGATCTTCGTGGTGCTCGGACTGACCCGCAACGCCCTGGGACTCAACGGGGTGCCGCCGAACCAGGTACTGGCCGGGCTCTCCCTGTTCCTCAGCCTGTTCATCATGAGCCCGGTGGTGAAGAAGGTGAACGAGCAGGGCGTCCAGCCCTACCTGCACAACACCAAGAGCCAGTCCGCGGCCTTCAAGGACGGCATCGCGCCGATCCGGGACTTCATGCTGCAGCACACCCGCTCGGAGGAGATCGCGCTGATGCTGCGGGCCGGGCACCTGCCCAACCCGCCGACGCCGGACAAGCTGGAGCTCACCACGCTGATCCCGGCCTTCGTGCTGTCCGAGCTGCGTTCGGCGATGATCATCGGCTTCGTCGTCTACATCCCGTTCCTGATCATCGACATGGTGGTCTCGTCCTCGCTGATGTCGCTGGGCATGATGATGCTGCCGCCGGTCTCGGTCTCGCTGCCGTTCAAGCTGCTGCTGTTCGTGCTGGTCGACGGCTGGGGACTGATCATCAACGCCCTGGTCACCAGCTACTCCCCTTAGCGACGCCGGCCGCACTGCCAGCACGCAACCGATGACCACCTGAGAAGAGAGCAGCGTTGACCGACACCGCGATCGTGCACCTGGGCCTGCAGGCGATGCTGATCGCCTTCGAACTGGCCGCGCCGACGCTGCTGACCGCGCTGCTGGTGGGCTTCGGGATCTCGCTGTTCCAGTCGGCGACCCAGATCCAGGAGTTCACGCTGTCCTTCGTGCCCAAGGCGATCGCGGTCGGCATCGCGCTGCTGCTGTCGGGCAGCTGGATGATGCACTCGATGGTGACCTTCACCGAGCAACTGTTCGCCCAGATCCCGAGCCTGATCGGCTGAACCGGGCGTGAACATCGAGCTGGGCACGGCGAGTGTCGTGACGCTGCTGCTCGCCTCGATCCGGATCACGGCGTGGCTGGCGGTGGCACCGCCGTTCGCCACCGGCGGGGTTCCGAGGACCGTGCGGGTGATGCTGGGCGTCGGCCTGGCGCTGGCGGTCTCGACCAGCGCCCGCGCGCATGCGCCGGCGGCCGAGATCGGCCCGCTGGTCACCAGCGCGTTCGAGCAGCTGCTGATCGGCGCCTCGCTCGGCTTTCTCACCCGGCTGCTGTTCAGCGCGGTGGAGGCGGCCGGCGCCCTGATCGATCTGACCGGCGGGTTCTCCCTCGCCTTCGCCTACGACCCGCTGTCCGCCTCGACAACCTCGGTCTTCGGTAAGTTCTACGGCCTGCTGACGACCACCCTGATCTTCGCCACCAACGCGCATCTGGTGATCCTGCAGGGCTTCCTGCGGACGTTCAGCTCGTTGCCGCTGGACGGCACGATGTCGCTGGCACACCTGGACACCGAGCTGGTGCACGGGCTGACGGCGATGTTCATCGCCGCCCTGCAGATCGCCGCGCCGCTGATCGCGGTGCTGTTCCTGGCCGACGTGGCACTCGGCCTGCTCAGCCGGATCTCGCCGCAGCTCAACGTCTTCCAGGTCAGCTTCCCGCTCAAGATCATGCTGACGCTCGGGCTGGTCGGGCTGGGGTTCGCCACCATGCCGCGGATCGTCACCCAGCTCGCCGGCACGGCGGCATCGCTGATGGTGCGGATCGGCACGGCCGGCTGATGGCGGGCAAGCCGGCGGGGGAGAAGACCGAGAAGGCCACCCCGCGCAAGCTCAAGAAGGCCCGGCGGGACGGCCAGATCGGCCACACCCCCGAGGTCGGCTCGTGGCTGAGCGTGCTGGCGGCCAGCTTCGTGATGCCGGTGGTGGCGCGCTCGTTGATGGACAGTGCCCGCACCACCTTCGTCCAGATCGGCTCGATCATCCACACGCCGGACACCGGCCGGGCGCTGGCGCTCACCCGCGCCGCGCTGATCTCGGCGGTGCTGGCCACCGCACCGCTGGCGGTCCTGGTGCTGGCGACCTCGGTGGCCTCGGCGGCGGTGCAGGGCGGCATCTGGGTCGCACCGAAACTGCTGGCCCCCAAGCTGTCGCGGCTGAACCCGCTCAGCGGATTGAAGCGGATGTTCGGCCCGCAGGGCATCTGGCAGCTGCTCAAATCCCTCGGCAAGCTGGCGGTGCTGTCGGCGGTCACCTACTACTCGGTGCGCGAGCTGGTGCCGGCGCTGATGGTTTCGGGCTCGTTGCCGCTCGCTTCGGTGCTGTCCACCACCATCGACGCGGCGTTACGGCTGGTCCGGCTGGGCGCCGGAGCGGGCCTGCTGCTGGCCTTCGTCGACGTCGCGGTGGTGCGCCGGCGCAACAACAAGCAGCTGAAGATGACCAAGCACGAGGTCAAGGAGGAGCTGAAGAGCAGTGACGGCGATCCGTTGCTGCGCGGCGCCCTTCGATCCCGCGCGCTGGCGATCAGCCGCAACCGGATGATGGCCGACGTCCCGAGCGCCGACGTGGTGATCGTCAACCCGACGCACGTGGCGGTCGCTTTGCGCTATGACCCGGCCCGTGGGGCACCGCGTGTGGTGGCCAAGGGTGGCGACCATGTCGCGGCCCGGATCCGCGAGCTGGCCGAGCGCAGCCGGGTGCCGATGGTGGCCGACATCCCGCTGGCCCGCACGCTGTACCAGACCTGCGACATCGGGCAGGAGATCCCGGCCGACCTGTATCAGGCGGTGGCGACGGTGCTGGCCTTCGTGATGCGCCTCAAGCGGCGGGGCTCGGCGGCCGGCACCCACCGGATGCAACCTGCCTGAGGGCATGGGCCGGCCCCTGAGGGCTGGGCGACAGTGCGCCGGAGCCGGGGCATGCGGGCCCAGCGGCGTGGGCTACCAGCGGTTCGGGTCGTTGCGGATCACGTACTTGCGAAAGAAGACACCGGTGCCCCCGCACAGTTCGCCGTCCCGGCGCTGAAAATGCACCATGTCGGCGGTGTCCGCCGGCGTGAACGTCTGGTTGCACCGATCGCAGCATGCTTCGCTGAAATCGGGGTCCAGCCGCTTCCGGTTGGACTCTGACATCGGTATCTCCCTCGCCCGTACTTTATCTACGCACCCAACACATCGGCCTGTCCGGGTGCGGGATTAGCCCTGGCCCGGCTCAGGTCAAGGCCGCCGATGCCGATAGAAATCCATGCCAGGACGGCGACGAGCCGCAGACCACGGACCGGTCTGCACAGCAGGGCAGCTAGTGACCTTGTCGCCGCGATGAGCTTGTGGGTGTGCGTGAATTCCAAACGGTTGAGCCAGCTGGCGGTGCCGATCGGCGTCGTGGCCATCATCTTGATGATGGTGGTGCCGGTCCCGTCCGGGGTGCTCGACTTCCTCATCGCCCTCAACATCACCGGCGCGCTGCTGATCGTGCTGGTCAGCATGTACGTCGAGCGGCCGCTGGACTTCTCCAGCTTTCCCTCGCTCTTGCTGGTGGCAACCCTGTTCCGGCTGGCCCTCAACATCTCCGCCACCCGTCAGGTGCTGGGCAACGGCTACGCCGGCCAGGTGATCAACGCCTTCGGGCACTTCGTCATCGGCGGCTCGCTGGTGATCGGGCTGGTGATCTTCGCCATCCTGCTGGTGATCCAGTTCGTGGTCATCACCAACGGTGCCGGTCGGGTGGCCGAAGTCGGCGCCAGGTTCACCCTCGACGCGATGCCCGGCAAGCAGATGGCCATCGACGCCGACCTCAACTCCGGCCTGATCGACGAGGCCGAAGCGCGCCGGCGCCGGATCGAGGTGGCCTCCGAGGCCGACTTCTACGGCTCGATGGACGGTGCGTCGAAGTTCGTCAAGGGCGATGCCATCGCCGCGATCATCATCACGGTGATCAACCTGGTCGGCGGCATCGCGATCGGCATCCTGACCCACCACCTGTCGGTGACCGAGGCGGTGGCCAAGTACAGCCTGCTTAGCGTCGGTGACGGCCTGGTCTCCCAGATCCCGGCGTTGCTGCTGTCGGTGGCCACTGGCCTGATCGTGACCCGGGCCAGCGGATCCAGCGACCTGGGCACCGCGGTGGCCGCCCAGTTGAGCAGCCAGCAGCGGGCCATGCAGATCGCCGGCGGCGCGGCTCTGGCGCTGTGCCTGGTGCCCGGGCTCCCCAAGCTGCCGTTCCTGGTGGTCGGCGGCGCGCTGCTGATCCTGTCGCGCCGGATCGCAGCCACCGCCAAGGCAGAGCTGGCCGCCCTCGGCGGGCCGGTCGCCGCAATCACTGCTCCGGCGCTGGACAGCCCGGAGGCCATCCTGGACGACCTCGCGGTCGACCCGCTGGAGCTGGCGCTGTCCTCGGACATGATCACCCTGGTCGACGGGATAGGGGCCGACCTGCTGGACCGGGTTCGGGCGCTGCGCCGCAAGCTGGCGATGGAACTCGGCGTGGTCATGCCGCCGGTGCGCACCCGGGACAACTTCGACCTGCCGGCCGCTACCTACGCCATCAAGCTCAACGGCGTCGAGGTGGCGCGTGGCCAGGCACCGGCCGGTACCGTGCTGGCGATCGGCGACGGCCTGGAGAACCTGCCCGGCATCGCCGGCTCCGAGCCGGTGTTCGGCCTGGCGGGCAAGTGGATCGGCACCGAACTGCGCGGCCAGGCCGAGCTGCTCGGTGCCACCGTGGTGGACCGCTCGTCGGTGATCATCACCCACCTGTCCGAGGTGGTCCGTAACCACGCCAGCCGGCTGCTCGGCCGGGAGGAGGTCGCGGCGCTGACCAAGTCGCTCAGGCGCACCCACCCGGTCGTCGTCGAGGACCTGACCCCGGCGATGCTGAGCCTCGGCGAGGTCCAGCGGGTGCTGCATGCCCTGCTGGAAGAAGGCGTCTCGATCCGCGACCTGGTCCGGATCTTCGAAGCGCTGTCGCTGGCGGCCAAGTCCGGCACCGAGCCCGACCGGCTGGTCGAGGCTGCCCGGCTGGCACTGGCGCCGGCCATCACCGCCGCCCAGACCGTCGGCGGCACCCTGTCGGTGATGATGCTCGACCCCCGGATGCAGCAGAGCCTGCTGGAGTCGGTGCGGCCCTCGGACACCGGCGTGCAGCTGCTGCCCGGTCCGGACCTGGTCGAGGCGCTGGTCACCGACACCGCGCGCCAGTACCAGTTGATGCTCGAGCGGGGGATCCGCCCGGTGCTGGTGTGCGCGCCGCAGATCCGGCTGCCGCTACGCCGGCTGATCGCATCGACCGCCCCGGACCTGCCGGTGCTGTCCTATTCCGAGGTTTCGAGCAACGCCGCAATCGTCGACACGGTGGGGGTGATCGCCAATGCCAGAACCGTTGGTGTGTGAGGACTCTGACCTGCAGCGGCTGCTGGACACGGTGCACAGCCAGCCGGGTGCTGAAATCCTGTATCAGGACGTGGTGCGGCGCGGTGGGGTGTTCGGCTTCTTCGCCCGCGAGATCCACCGGATCGCCTACCGCGTCACCGCTGAGGCCTGCACCGCTGAGGCCGGCACCGCTGAGGCCGAGACCGCTGCCGACCCGACCGATGCAGGCTGGGCCGACACCGCTGTGCCGGCCGGGGAGCTACCGGAGCTGGCGGACCTGCTGGCTTCGGTGGATGCCTTGGAAAGCGCCGGGAGCGCCGAGCAGCACCATGCGGCCGGATCGGTGGTCCAGCCGCTGCCGCAGCACGACTTCGCCGCCCTGCTGCGCACCCTGACCGACGGCGAGGCGGTCACCGATGGCCTGATCGCTGCCGGGCCGGCCGCGGATGGCCTGATCGCTGCCGAGCCGGCCGCTGCGGAGGTGGCCACGGCCGAGCCGGCTGGGCCGGTGACCGCCAGCGCTGACCTGCCGGCTGGGCCGGTGATCGCCGAGCGGGTAACGAGCCCCTGGCCGCTCCCGGAGAAGCCGGCGACGAAGAGCAACGTGACCGCCTTCGGCCGGCCCGACGCCCGGGCACGGCTGGACATGCTGATGCAGTTGCGGCACGTGGGCGTTCCGGTCTCGGTGAACCCGCGAGCCGACACCCACAGCCTGTACGAGGCGCTGGAGAACATCCTCGAGGAATTGCCGGCCCCCGCAATGCCGCCCCGAGGTGCCGGCGAGGTGCTGGCCGTGGTCGGCGAGTCCGGCCCGGCGTTGCAGGCCGCGCACACCTGCGCGGCGATGCTGCGGATCCCGCGCAACAGCATCGGGGTCGCCGGCCTGCCCGAGCATTCGGATACCGAACTGGACTACCCGTGGATCAGCGGCCGGCAGGAAGCACTGCGGCTGCGCACCGAGCTCAGTCGTACCGAACTGCCCTCGATCGTGGTGATCGCCACCGATGCGACCGAGGCCGGCTCGGATGACCCGTGGGCCGCGGAGATGCTGGCGGCACTGCGTCCGACCGCGGTCTGGGCCGTGGTGGACGCGCGCTGGAAGACCGAGGACAGCCGGGCGCAGTTGGACCGGCTCGGCCGGGTCGACGCCCTGGTGGTGCACTCGGCGCAGCTGAGCGCGAGTCCCGCGTCGGTGTGGGACCTGGACCTGCCACTGGGCCTGCTGGACGGCCGGGCGGCGAGCACGTTCGCCTGGACCGGGCTGCTGTTCCGGCTGCTGCGCGGCGGCGCTCGACACCGGGCAAGCGCATGAGGCCGCTGAGCACGGCGGTCCGGCGGCGATTCCTGCTGGCGAGCAGCGTTGATCAGGGAGGCTGCTGACATGTTGCGTCCATCCGTGCTCGGTCTGGCCGTGCTGCTGAGCACACCCGCCCTGTGGGCCGCGTTCGCCACCGGATCGATGGGGATCACCACCGCGCTGATCCGGTTCCTGGTCGCGGTGCCGGTGGCGGCGCTGATGGTGACGTTGCTGGGGAAGGTGACCGCGAGCTATTCGCGCCAGGCACTGCGGCGGCAGATCACCGCGGCGGTCGCCGCTGCCGAGATCCGCGACCGGCAGGCCGCCGAGCGGGGCTGAGGGTCGCGGCCCGTGCCGGACGGCGTTCGCGCCGGGCCCGTTTGGGTCAGGCCTCGCGGTGGGTTGAGGATGAGCGCATGACTGAGCAGGAACCCCGTCCACCATGGCGGTCCAGGCTGCGCACCGGCCGGCCGATTCCGGTCACGATCGACGCGTTGCGCGCCATCGACGCCCGAACCCGGCCCAACTTGAAGCGGGCGATCCCTGCGGTGCTGATCGCGCTGGCCAGCTTCGGCTTCGGTGACCACCTCGGCGGCATTCCGCGCACCCACGACACCACGTTCGCGATGTTCGACCGGTCGCTGAGCCTGAGCAAGGGGCAGGTCAGCGTGCTGGTGCTGGGTCTGAGCCTGGTGTTCGTCGCGGCCGGGGTGATCGCGACCAGGTCGGTGGCCGGTGAGCTCGGCAGGGTCGGCGAGTTGCACGGCGGGGTGGCGGCCGGCTCCGCGGTACGGCTGATCTGCATGATCCTGGGCTACGGCATCGTCGTGCTGGCCGTGCTGGGCCTGCTCCGGGTCAACCTCGAGAACCTGCTGGTCGGGGGCGCAGTCACCGGGGTGGTGGTGGGCGTCGCCGCCCAGCAGACCCTGGGCAACGTCTTCGCCGGCCTGGTGCTGCTGTTCGCCCGGCCCTACGTCCCGGGCCAGCGGGTCAAGATCCGCAGCGGGGCGATGGGTGGGCCGTTCGACGGGGTGATTCTCGGCGCGGGGCTGATGTACACCACCATCGACACCGACGAGGGGCTGGTCTCGATGCCGAATTCAGGGCTGCTGGCGGCGGCCATCGGTCCGTCCGACGAGCCGGCGGACGAGGAGGAGCCGGTGGTCGGGGATCCCGCGACCGGTCTCGGCGGTAGCCCAACCTGAGGAAGCGACGACAGCCCGCGCACCCACGGGGGGTGGAGTGCGCGGGCTGTCTGAGCCCCCGTCGAGGCCACCGGTGATTCTCCACGTATCGGGTGGCTTCGTAAAGCTCATACACAGGTTTTCGACGAAGGTGCCGCCCTGGCAGGTCGACGACGAGGTCACAGTCCCCATCGGCGGCGCGCGCTCTCCAGCCATTCCCCGGCCTTCGCCCTGAGCTCGGGAATACCGACGTGAGCCGGGGCGATCGAGATGGACTGCACGACTTCGCGGAAGTCCCGATAGCCAGGTGGGACGCCGGCGGGGTTGGCCCGTCTGGACCCGCCAGCTATCGCGCAGCCGGTCCAAGCCCTGAAATGCCCTGGCCTGTAACAGCTGGCGAGGGCTGCCGCCGGCGCGAGCGGCCAGTCCGGCGCCGCCGACTGCCGAGGACGGCATCATCGGCGTGAGCGACAGCGGCGATGACGCCGGCGGAGGCGCGATCGGCGACAGGGACAGCGCCGACACCGCCAGCGCCGACGCCGCCGACGGCGAAGCGGCTGGCTGCGCCAGTGCTGGGCTGCTGAGCATGGGCAGGTCGGGCAGCTGGGTGAGGGGCGTCATCGCCGCGGGCAGCAATCCCCGAGGACGCCGGTAGCAGCCCGAGCGACGATGCCCCGAGCGACGATGCCCCGAGCGACGGTGGAGCAGGCGAGGGCGCGGCAAGCGACGACGCAGCGGCCGGCGGCCTGGGACCACCGTGCTCAAGCCGCCCGAACGTGCTGGTGGACCGCACGAACGGCACCCGGGAGCTGCTGTAGAAGCCCAAGCCGAGGTCGTCAGACACCACCGGTCGCCGGTAACTGGCATCCTCGCCGATCGGCGTGGAGGAGCTGACGCCGGTCAGGGCGACAGTCGGGCCGAGCCGGTCTTTCGCCGGCCGTGAGGGTGGCCGAGACAGAGTTCGGGCCAGGCACCGCAGTGGTGCCTGGCCCGAACCTGCTAGCTGTGTTACAGGATCACTGGTGCATCGCTGCCCAGCTTCGTCATCGGTTAGCTGACGTTGAGTGCGGTGTCATCGATGACGAAGGAGGTTTGTAGTGAGGAGTCTTCGACGCCGGAGAAGCTGACCGTGAAGGTGGTGCCGGCCAGCGAGGAGACGTTGAAGGAGCGCAGCAGGTATCCGGTGTTCTTGTTCAGG